>NZ_LLXS01000005.1:0-228205 GCF_001431585.1 Stenotrophomonas pictorum JCM 9942
GTTTTGCGGGGGGATTACCATAGGCCTCCAACTGGTTGGTCAGTTCACTGAACAGCATCTGGGTTTCGGTGCCGAAGGCCACGTAGTCCTTCAGGTTCATTGAGTACGCGCCAACCGACAGCAGGCCGCGCGGCATGAAGTACCACTCCAGATTGGCGTCGAAATTGGTAGACAGCACCGGGTTCAACTTCGGATTGCCACCGCCGCCGGTGCGGCTCAAGTCCGAACCCCACGACGAAGCACCCAGTGCCGAGAAGTCGGGCAACGTCTGGGTCTGCGAGGCGGCGAAACGGAACACCAGATCATCGGCCATGTCGAACTTGAGGTTCGCGCTGGGCAGGATGCGGTCGTGTTTGTTGTTGTAGGCCAGGGCTTTCCATTGGCCGAACAGGCTGCTCACATCGGCGTTGGCGGCGTCGGTGACCGCCTGGTAGGTGTTGATGTCCTGGTCGATGTTGACGTAACGCAGGCCGACGTTGCCGCTCCAGCGGTCGCCAGCGAATTTCGCCTGCACATAGCCAGCGAAGTTCTTCTCCGCCACCTTCCATTCGCCGCCGTAATTGTGGCGACCGGTCGGGCCATCGTCATTCGACAGCCAGGTCGAGTTGGCCAGGATCGCATCCTTCAGCGCGCCCGGGGTGAAGTACCACAGGTTGCGCGGGAAGTTGCCGCCGATGCCGCCAGCGAAGCCGCCGGGATAGTTGGCGGTAGCGCCATCCTTCAGGGCCGACCAGATGTCGCCCGGGCTGGCCCCCTCGGGCGACAGCGCCTCTCGCTTGTGATCGGCGTAGCGGGCGCCAAACTCGATGGAAGACAGCGTGCCGCCATCATTGAAGTAGCGGCTGAAGTCGGCCGTGAACCACTTTTCCTGGTCTTCGGCGGTCACTTCCTGGTTGCCCCAGGTGCCGAAGCTGGTCACCCCGGCGGGGCTGATGTCGCCGCCAACACTCCAGTCCACCGGTGCGCTGTTGCCATGGGTGGTCCAGCTGGCGCCGCCGCCATTGGCCAGTGTCACCTCGGCAATGAACTGCCGTGGGGTCGAGCCGGTGCCCTTGGTGTTGCCGGCCTGGAACTTCGCGCTCAGGTTGTCGTTGATCTGCCAGTCGGCATCGAGCGTGATGTAGTTGCTCTTTGCGGTGGCTTCACGGTAGATCATGTCGTACACGGCATAGTCGGTACCCGGCCTGCCGGTATAGGTGGCATTGGTCAGCACGCCATCTTTGACGATGTAGCCAGCGTCCGGTGCCTGGCTGTTGGCGAAGCTCGAGCCCCACAACATGAAGTTGCGGTTGTAGTTGTTGGCGTCCATCTTCGAGCTGAAGGCTTCAAGGCCGAGCGTGAGGTTGTCAGCCGGCTTGAACTGCAGGCCGATCAGGCCGCCCTTGCGCTCACGGGTCTGTTCGAACAGCGTCGAACCCAGCAGCGCCGGGACATAGACGCCGGCCAGGTCCGGGTTGCTCTGGGCGGCAGCGGAGTTGGCGCCGATCTGGGCGAAGCCTGCCGGAATTTCCTGTGCCTCGCGACGCAATTCGCGCTTCTGGCTGAAGGCCTGAACCATCACACCGAACGTGCTGTCCTCGTTCTTGTAATTGAACAGACCTGCAAGCTGCGGGTCGTTGGACTTGGCCTGATCCGAACGCACCATGCCGACCGACGCTTCAGCGGTGAACTGGTTTGCAAATTCCAGCGGCTTGCGGGTGATGATGTTGACGGTACCGGTGGTGCCGCCGTCCTGCAGCTTGGCCTGCGAGGACTTGTTCACTTCCACCGAGCGGACCAGTTCGGACGGCAGCAGCGTGTAGCTGACGCTGCGGCCAACGTTGCTGCCCTGGCTGAGCACGAACCAGTCGGCCGAGCCCACGCTGTGGCCGTTGATCAGGGTCTGGGTCAGGCTGGGGCTGGTGCCACGCAGGCTGACACGGTCGGCTTCGTCGAAGCCGCCTTCATCGGCCGAAGATGAGCTGATGTTCACGCCCGGCAGGCGCTGCAGGGTATCGGCCACGTTGTGTGCCGGCAGCTTGCCCACGTCTTCCGCGGTGACCACTTCAACGCGGGAGTTGGCTTCGCGCTTGGTGTCGAGCGATTTTTCCATAGAGCCACGGATACCGGTAACGGTCACGGTGTCCAGGTCGGTCGCGGTCTGGTTGGCGTCCTGTGCGTGGGCGCTGAACGCAAGGCAGCTGACGATCGCCGCTGAAAGCAGGGTTCTACGATGCATGTTGTCTCTCCTCAACATCAGATTGAATGGCACGGATGTGCCGCGTTACTGCAGGTCGTGCTGGTGGATCTGTTGCTTATGCTGCGTGGGCTTGCTTGGCCGACTTTTCCAGATACCAACTGGCGGCGCCGATGACGCCCAGTTGCCCGTGCTCTACCAGCTTCACGGGAATGCTTTGCAGTGCCTTGCGCATCGGCCCCTTGTTGAGGAAGCGTTCGACGAAGGTGCTGTTCAAAAGGAACTGGCTGATCTTTGGCAGGATGCCGCCCGCCAGATAGATGCCGCCCTGCACACCGTAGAGCAGGGCCATATCGCCGATGGTCGAGCCGAGGATTCCGCAGAAAAGGTGCAGGGCTTCCACCGCATGCGGGTCGCTGCCATCGCAGGCGGCGGCGCTGACGGCATCGGGCGTGATGTGGATGGGCGTGATGTCGCGTACCGCGCACAGCGCGTTGTAAAGGTTGAGCAGTCCCGGCCCGGACAGGGCGTGTTCGATGGACACGTGCGGACGGGTGCGCAGCATCTGCTGCAGCACGGCCATTTCCAGCTCGGTGGTCGCCGCAAGTGACGCCTGGCCGGCTTCCGTGGGCAGGACCATCGAGTGCGTGCCAGCCGGAATCCAGAGGGCGGCGCCGAGTCCGGTGCCAGGACCGATCACCAGCGTCGGGCCTGCCGGGGTTTGGCTTGGACCGGTCAACTGCAGGACCTGGTTGTCATCGATATGCGCGGCCGCATGCGCGACGGCTTCAAAGTCGTTGACCAGGTAGACGCTCTTGAAGCCCAGATCCTCGCGGATCTTCCGCGACGATAGCGGCCATGGCAGGTTGGCCGATATCACACTGCCATCGGCCAGCGCATAGCCGGCGGTGGCAATCACGCAATCGGCAACCGTCGGATTGTGGCTGGCGAAATCGGAGAGGATCGCGTCCAGCCCCGGGTAGTCGGCGCAGCGGTACTTCCGGTAGGACAGCACGTCGATTGCGGGCCTGTCGCCGTCTCCGGTCTGGATCAGGCCGACACGTACATGCGTACCGCCGACATCCGCCGCGAAGAAGGGCCGGGAGGCGTGTTCGTGACAGTTGCTCTGTTGTGGGGGGACGACAGCGGTCACTCGAATTCCCTGTGAGGTGGGAGCGCCCGCAGGGGCGCCAATCGGGGCCGAGTCTGTAATCGTTCTGACAACGATGTCAACGAATAGTTGCAACTTTCGATGCTGCACTGCGGCGTGCTTCGCGCAATTCCTGCATCCGCCGGTTTTGTTGCATCCGATAGTTTGAAACAGCTGAAACACGCGGTTTTATTGGGAAGGCGCTGGTACGAAAAGGATTGCCGGTATCTGCTGGACGCCGAGCAAGCCACCGTTGCTGGCAGGTGTTGTTGACAAATCTGTCAGCAGCAAACCATATATGTGACAACGTTGTTCCCACGTAATCGCCAGGCGGCTCGATCCGTCTCCCGCATCCGCAGGAGCTTTCCCATGTCTGCTGTTCCCGCTTCCACGCCGCGCACCAGCATGGTGTCGTCCATCGCCATCGTCGGCGTGCTGTTTTTCATCATCGGTTTCTGTACCTGGATCAATGGTCCGCTGATCACCTTTGTCCGCCTGGCCTTCGACGTGAGCGAGGTGTCGGCGTTCCTGGTGCTGATGGTGTTCTACCTGTCCTATTTCTTCCTGGCGTTGCCGGCGTCGTGGATCCTCAATCGCACCGGGATGAAGAAAGGTCTGGCGTTGAGCCTGGCGGTGATGGCGGTCGGTGCGATGGCCTTCGGCGAGTTCGCCACGCAGCGCTGGTTCGGTGGCGCATTGGGGGGGCTGTTTGTCATTGGCGGCGGCATGGCGCTGCTGCAGACCGCGGTCAATCCCTACATCAGCATCCTTGGCCCGATCGAAGGCGCCGCGCAGCGCATCGCGCTGATGGGTATCTGCAACAAGATCGCCGGCATGCTGGCGCCGGTGGTGATCGGCACCTTCGTGCTGCAAGGCATCGGTGACCTGGAAACCCAGGTACAGGCGGCCGATGCCGCCACCAAGAGCGAACTGCTGAATGCCTTCGCCGCCAAGATCCATACTCCGTATCTGGCAATTGCCGGCGTGCTGCTGCTGGTGGCGGTGGGGGTGCTGTTCTCGCCGTTGCCGGAAGTGCGTGCCGACGAGGCCAATGCGGTCGCCAATGACGGCAAGGTCGAAAAGCGCAGCATCTTCCAGTTCCCGCATCTGTGGCTGGGCGTGCTGTGCCTGTTTGTCTACGTGGGCGTGGAAGTGATGGCTGGCGATGCTATCGGTACCTATGGCAATGCCTTCGGCCTGCCACTGGACAGCACCAAGCTGTTCACTTCCTACACGCTGTTCGCGATGCTGGTCGGCTACATCGTGGGGCTGGCGCTTATCCCGCGCTTCATCTCGCAGGAAAAGTATCTGGCCGTGTCCGCGGTGCTGGGCGTGCTGTTCACCCTGGGCGCATTCTTCACCCATGGCTATGTGTCGGTCGGTTTTGTGGCCGCACTGGGTTTTGCCAACGCGATGATGTGGCCGGCGATCTTCCCGCTGGCGATCCGTGGTCTGGGCCGCTTCACCCAGACCGGTTCGGCGCTGCTGGTGATGGGTATTGCCGGCGGCGCGATCATCCCGCAGGCCTTCGCGCTGCTCAAGCACGCCTATCCGGAACACTTCCAGCTGGTGTTCGCGGCACTGATGATTCCCTGCTACCTGTACATCCTGTATTTCGGCACGGTGGGGCACAACGCAGGCAAGGCACGTGGCCGCTGAATCGAGCATCATGGCGGGAATCGAGCCAACGCGGGAAACAGTTATGCGTAGACCCACCATCAAGGATGTCGCCGAGCGGGCCAAGGTCTCGTTGAAGACCGTCTCGCGCGTCATCAACAATGAGCCATCGGTGATGCAGGCCACCCGTGCGCGCGTGCTGCGTGCGGTGGCCGAGCTGGACTACGAGCCGGACCCGTCGGCGCGCAATCTGCGCAGCAACACCACGTTCGTGATCGGGCTTGTCTACGACAACCCCAACCCGTACCACATCATCGGCGTGCAGAACGGGGTGCTCTCGGCCTGCCGGGAAACCGGCTTCGGCCTGCAGATCCATCCCTGTGATTCCACCTCGCCGATGCTGGCCGAAGAGCTGGCCGATTCGGTGCAGCGCTCGCGTCTGGCCGGACTGGTGCTGACCGCGCCGATGTCCGAGCGCCCGGAGCTGGTCGCCGCGCTCAATGCCCGTGGCATCAAGACGGTCCGCATCATCGCCGCCACCGAGGACCCGGGCGATGGCCCGTGCGTGTTCGTCGATGACCGCGATGCGGCCTATGAAATCACCGAGCACCTGATCCAGCTGGGTCACCAGCGCATCGGCTTCCTGTGGGGCGGCATTTCACACCGCTCCAGCGGCGAGCGCTATGCCGGCTACGAGGCGGCACTGAAGGACTACGGCATTCCGCTGGACAAACACCTGGTCGTGCCGGGCGATTACACCTTCGATGACGGCTTCCGTGGCGCGCGCCGCCTGCTGGCGTTGCGCGAGCCGCCCACCGCGATTTTCGGTTCCAACGACGAGATCGCCGCCGGCGTGCTGGCGGCGGCCAACTCGGCTGGTTTGAACGTGCCGTATGACCTGTCCATCGCCGGTTTCGAGGACAGTCCTTTCTCCCGCCAGTCTTGGCCGGCACTGACCACCGCCAAGCAGGCCACCGGTGATATCGCCCGGCATGCCGCGCGGCTGCTGATCAGCCAGTTGCGCAGCGACGCCTATGACGACACCCCCATGCAGCTGCACAACCAGGGCTTCGTCCCGCAGCTGGTGGTGCGTGGCTCCACCGCGCCGCTGCGTCAACAGTCGTCGCGGCCTCCTTCCTCTCCCCCTGACCTGTCCGAGTAACGATCCATGGCACTGCCGAGTGAGACCGAAACCCTGATGTTCCGTGAGGCGGCCGAAAGCGCCGCCGTCATCGCCGCCCAGTTCGCCCGCAACCGCGATGTGGTGCAGGCGCTGGCCGCCGACCTGCGGCAGAATCCGCCGCCGTTCGTGGTGACCTGTGCACGTGGCAGCTCCGATCACGCGGCTACCTATGCCAAGTATCTGTTCGAAACCCGGCTGGGCCTGGTCACCGCCTCGGCCTCCCCATCGGTCGGTTCGGTCTACGAGGCGCCGTTGCAGGTGCGTGGCGCGCTGTATGTGGTGATCTCCCAGTCGGGCAAGAGCCCGGACCTGCTGCGCAATGCCGAGGCTGCCAAGGTCGCCGGCGCGCGCGTGGTGGCGCTGGTCAATGTCGAGGATTCGCCGCTGGCGCAGCTGGCCGACACGGTGATCCCGCTCGGGGCGGGCATCGAGCGCAGTGTCGCGGCGACCAAGAGCTATCTGGCCTCGCTGGCGGCGATCCTGCAGCTGGGCGCGCACTGGAAGAACGATCCGGCGCTGATCGCCGCGCTGGACGAGTTGCCGGCAGCGTTGTCCAAGGCATGGGAATGCGACTGGTCGGCGGTGACCGACGGTCTGACCGGTGCGCACAACCTGTTTGTGCTGGGCCGCGGCCCGGGTCTGGCAGCGGCACAGGAAGCGGCGCTGAAGTTCAAGGAAACCTGCGGCCTGCACGCCGAGGGCTACAGCTCGGCCGAAGTGAAGCACGGTCCGATGGCGCTGGTCGGCAGGGATTTCCCGGTACTGGCGTTCGCGATGCCCGATGAAACCGGCGCCGGCACCCGCGCCGTGGCCGAGGAATTCGCCGCGCGTGGCGCCCAGGTGTGGCTGGCCGGTGAAGGTGGCGCGCTGCCGGTGGCGGCGGCACCCCATCCGCTGTGTGCGCCGCTGCTGATCGTGCAGAGCTTCTACCGTGCGATCAATGCGCTGGCGCTGCGTCGGGGCAACAACCCGGATCTGCCGCCGCATCTGAACAAGGTCACGGAAACGGTCTGATGAAAACGGTACTGCGCAACGGCCGCATCCTTGCCGGCGAGGACTTCCGTGACGATGTCGCGGTACTGATCGACGACGGCCGTATCGTTGCGCTCGCCGCTGCCGATGATCCGCAACTGGCCGCTGCCGACGAGGTGGTGGATCTGGGCGGCGGCTGGCTGATGCCCGGCTTCATCGACGTGCAGGTCAATGGCGGCGGCGGTGTGCTGTTCAACAACCGGACCGATGTGGAAGCGCTGCGCACGATGATGGCCGGCCATCGCAGGTATGGCACTACCGGCATGCTGCCGACACTGATCAGTGACGATGCCGGGGTGATGGCGCGTGCGTTGCAGGCCATCCGCGACGCCATCGCGGCGCAGGTGCCGGGTGTGCTCGGCATCCACCTTGAAGGGCCCTACATCGCCCCGGCGCGCAAGGGCACGCATGATGCCGGCAAGTTCCGCGTGCCCGATGCCGACGAAGTCCAGATGGTGACGTCGCTGGACAACGGCATCACTCTGATCACGCTGGCACCGGAGCGGGTGCCGGCCGCGACGATCCAGCAGATGGTCGCCAACGGTGCGATCGTTGCCGCGGGCCATACCGCAGCGACCTACGAGGAAATCCGCGCCGGACTGGACGCCGGCCTCACCGGTTTCACCCATCTGTACAACGCGATGTCGCCGCTGCAGGGGCGTGATCCGGGTACCGTCGGCGCCGCGCTGGAAGATGCCGGCAGCTGGTGCGGGGTGATCGTCGATGGGGTGCACGTGCATCCGGCCAGCCTGCGCGTGGCGCTGGCGGCCAAACCGCGCGGCAAGGTGTTCCTGGTGACTGACGCGATGCCAATGGTGGGCTCGGACAATCCGGCGTTCGAGCTGTATGGCGAAGTCATCACTGCCGTGGATGGCGTGGTGCGCAACGCCGCCGGTGCCTTGGCCGGCTCCGCGCTGGACATGGTCACCGCTGTGCGCAACACGGTGAAGCTGCTGGGCCTGCCGCTGGCGGAGGCCGCACGCATGGCTTCGACCTATCCGGCGCAGTTTCTCGGGCTGGGTGACCGCTACGGGCAGATTGCGGCCGGATATCAGGCCGATTTCGTCCTGCTGGACCGGGACCTGCAGGTCCAGGCCACCTGGATCGCCGGTCAGCGCGACTGACAACGTCGCTCTGGAAAATGGACAAGCCCGTTCGATTCGCCTCGGTTGATGCCCTGCGTGGCATCACCGTCGCGGCGATGCTGCTGGTCAACAATCCCGGCAGCTGGAGTCATGTCTATGCGCCGCTGCTGCATTCGGACTGGCATGGCTGCACGCTGACCGATCTGGTGTTTCCGTTCTTTCTGGTGATCGTCGGTGTGTCGATTGCACTGGGCGTGGTGCCGAGGGTCGAACAGGACGCGGACCGCGCGCGGCTCGCTCGCACCGTGCTGCTGCGCGCGCTGCGCATTCTCGGCTTGGGGCTGCTGCTGCACTATCTGGCGTGGTGGTGGCTGGACCTGCCGCACTACCGGCCATGGGGGGTGTTGCAGCGCATCGGTATCTGTTTCGCGCTGGCCGGCATGGCTGCAATCTGGCTGCGACCGCTGGCGCAGTGGCTGCTGCTCGGGGGCGTGTTGATCGGCTACGCGGTGCTGCTGGCCGCCGGTGGTTCGCTGGAGCCTCTGGTCAACCTGTCCAGCCGCATCGATACGGCGTTGCTGGGGCCGCTGCTGTACCAGTACGAGGTGGCCACCGGTCACGGCCACGATCCGGAAGGCCTGCTGTCCACGCTGGGTGCGCTCGCCTCGACGCTGATCGGCCTGCAGGCCGGGATGCTGTTGCGCAAACGCCGCAGACATCTGCTGATAGGCGCGCTGATCCTGCTGACGGGAGGCCTGGCGTGGTCGCCGTGGCTGCCGTTCAACAAGAATCTGTGGACCCCGTCCTACGTGCTGTGGACCGCCGGCTGGGCGTTCGCCTGCCTGTGGGTGGCCCATGTGCTGATCGACCTCCGCCACTGGCCGGCGCTGGGGCGCCGTTTCGGCGTCAATGCGATCACTGCTTACGCCGGCTCGTCGGCGATGGTGCTGGCGTTGATAGCTGCGGGTGTCTGGAGCGGGCTGTGGACGCAGGTGTTCGACCGCTGGATCACGCCGCTGGCGGGGGCGCAGATGGCCTCGCTGACGATGGCGCTGGCCTTCGTCGGGGTGTGGTGGCTGCCGATGGCGTGGATGGACCGGCGCAAGATCTATCTGAAGATCTGACAGCGCCGGGCTGCGGCGGGCAGGATGAGGCTGGTACAGTCGCCGGCGTAATCCATTTCTCCAGGAACACCGATGTCCACTGAAGTCCCTTTCACCCCGCTCAACGATCTGGAAGTCCGTCTGCTGCGAACCCAGGAAGCGGTCGTCAGCCCGGCGGATTTCCTCGATTCGCTGCTGAATGAAAAGGTCTTTGTGCTGCTGGACAAAGAGATTCCCGAAGGCGGCGACTGGGATGAAACCATCAACCCGCTGGTGCTGACCAATGACGCCAACGAGCCGATGTTCGCGGTGTTCTCCGCGCCCGAGAGAGCGGTGGTCTGGAGCGAGCAGGTGCCCGCGTTCGAAAACGCGCTGCATCTGGATTTCCGCTGGCTGCTGGGCGGTATCGCCGATGGCGTGGGCATCGTGCTCAACCCGGGCTTCGACGTCGGCATGGAAATGGTCCCCGACGCGGTGGCACAGCTGAAACAGCGCGCCGCGGCATTGGTACGCGCCGCAGGGGTTTAACGCGCCGCGCCAATGGCGCGGATGCGCGCCTTGGCCAAGGCCTCGCCGATGGCGGGGCCTTTCAGCCCCTCAGTAGCGATATCCCGGGCATTGATCGCCAGGGCGGCGGCATGCAGGCGCTGCAGTGTGCTGCGCTGTGGATAGTCGCTGTCTTCAAAGCCGAGCCGCCCGCGCTTGTCGCATTCGCACACCAGCGCCATCTGCGCGATGCGCTCGGGCCGGCGGAAGCCGTCGCAGCGTGAGATCAGTTCCAGCACGGTGGCGTCACGTAGTTCATCGATGCGGTGCACGTTGAGATGCTCGCGGCAGACCGCTTCGGCCAGTTGGCGGTGATCGACCGGAATCTTCAGGCGTTCGCAGAGCTTGGCCAGCGGCTTCAGGCCGCGCTGCTCGTGCATGATGTGGCGCGGCAGCTGACCGGCCGGGGTCAGCGCCTTGCCCAGATCGTGGGTGAGCGCGGCAAAGCCGATCAGGTCATCGCCCGGCGCCAGCTGCGCGGCCATGTCGCTGACCATTTCCTGGTGGATGCCGGTGTCGATTTCCGGGTGGAACTCGGCGCGCTGTGGCACCCCGTACAGCGCATCCAGTTCGGGCAGGATCACCGCCAGCGCGCCGGTGTCGTGCAGGCTGCGCAGGAAGGTCGAGGGCTGCCTGCAGGTCAGCGCCTTGCGGGTCTCCTGCCAGATGCGCTCGGGTACCAGCGCCTCCAGCTCACCGCTTTCGGCGATCTGGCGCATCAGTGCGGCCGTTTCCGGCGCCAAGGTGAACCCCAGTGGCGCGAAGCGGGCCAGGAACCGCGCCGCGCGCAGCACGCGCAGCGGGTCTTCAACAAACGCCGGACCGACATGGCGCAGCACCCGCTGCTGGATATCACGCACGCCACCCCAGGGATCGACCAGCTCGCCGCTGTCCTGGTCGCGGGCAATGGCGTTGATGGTGAAGTCGCGGCGCTGCAGATCCTCTTCCAGCGTCACTGAAGGATCGGCATCGACCACGAAGCCGCGATAGCCGCGGCCGGACTTGCGTTCGGTACGGGCCAGTGCGTATTCCTCGCCGCTGCGCGGATGCAGGAAGACGGGGAAATCGCGGCCCACGGCCTTGAAACCCTGCGCTTCCATTTCCGCCTGGGTGGAACCGACCACCACCCAGTCACGGTCACCCGGCGGCAGGCCCAGCAATGCATCGCGGACCGCGCCGCCAACGAGATAGATCTTCATGGGCACATGATGCCGCACTCGCAGTGGCATCAGGGGCGCGTTTCAGCGACTGCCGCTGGTCACCACCGGTACGCTGGGGCAGGTGAACGGCTTGCGGCGGGTGTCGATCTTGCCAACCATGCGCTCGCTCAGGGTGGCGGCGTCGCCATTGAGGCGCCAGTCGTAGATCACGCTGAAGGCGAGCACGCGGGCCACGTACTCGCGGGTTTCCTTGTAGCTGATGGTCTCGATCCAGAAATCCGGATCAAAGTCCGGGCGCTGCGACTGCCAGCGTGCGGTCGGTGTCGGGCCGGCGTTGTAGGCGGCGATGGTGACGTAGGGCTGGCCGTTGTATTTGTCCATCAGCTGGCGCAGGTAGGCGCTGCCGATGGCGATATTGGTGTCCGGGTCGTACAGGCTGGCCGCGCCGCCATAGCCGCTCAGGCCGATGCGCTTGGCCACACTGGCACCGGTGGCGGGCAGCACCTGCATCAGGCCCATCGCGTTGGCCGGTGAGCGCGCGCTGGGATTGAAGATGCTCTCGGCGCGGATTTCCGCGGCGATCCAGGCCGGGTCCAGCGCGTTGCGCGCGGCTTCGCGGCGGATACTGTCGTCGTGGTGCAGCGGGAACCGCAGCTTGTACAGGCGTTGCTCCTGCGGCCCCTTGAGCGCGAACACGGCCCGGTCGAACCAGCCGTTGTCGCTGGCCACTTCCACCGCGAGCCGGCGCTGAGTGTCGTCAAAGCGCGACAGCGCATCGGCCCATTCGCGGGCGGCCCACAGCGGGCGCTCGATCTTGAACAGTTCCAAGGCGCGCACCAGTGCGGGGTCACGGGCGACGCTGCTCTTTGCCTGGGCGCTGTCGCCCGGATTCCACGGGCACAGCGCATAGGGCTGTTTCAGCTTGTCGGCGGCGAGGAAGCCGTGGAAGGTCGGCTCGCTGGCGGCGGCGCGGTACAGCGCCGTGGCGTCGGCCGACTTGCCGGTCTTCTCCAGCAGACGGCCTTCGAACCAGCGCCAGCGCGAGTCGTTGCGCTGGGCCGGCGGCATTTTGCGGATGGCGGCCAACGCGGCCGGCCAGTCGCCGCGCGCCATCGCTTCGCGGGTACGCCACTCGTGCAGGCGTTCGTCATAGGCCGATTCGGGTACCGCGGCCAACCGCAGCGCCGACTCCGGCAGGTAGGAGGCCACTGTCCACAGTGCGATCTGGTAACGCACCTGTCCCTGCTGTGCGGCGCTCAGCTCCAAGGCCCGGGTGTACTGCGGCAGCTGCTGCTCGGCGGCGCCCGGGTCGGTCTTGGCCAGCTTTTCCAGGCCATCGGTGGCGATGCGGCGGCTGCGCTCGTTCTTCGGCCAGTTCAGGGCGCGGGCGTCGGGCTTGTCGACGAAGGCGGCGTAGTCGTTGGCCTGGGCCAGTTCGGCCGCAGGCAGGCCGCGCGCGGCGGCGCGCATCACCGCGGGTTGCTGGGCATCGGCGGCGGCATCGATGCGTTCCCAGCGCAACGCGGCAGGCAGGCCACCGCGGCTGGCGAGCACCGCGAATACCGGATCGCAGGCATCGGGCAGGGACTTGCCGCTGCTGCGCCACAGCGCCTGGGCCTCGCTGGTCCACTGCGCATCGGCCTTGCCGGTGGCCTGGCGGGCATTGAGCACGGCGCAGCGCAGGCCCGGATCGGTACTGGAGGTGTAGTTGGCCAGCAACGTCGGCCAGTCCTGGCGGCGGGCCAGCGCCGGCAGCCACGCCGCGCGGAACGTCTCGGCCACCGCCTGGCCCTGGTAGCGCTTGAGGAAGTCCTGCGCCTGCGAGGTCGCCAGTGTGTCGATGTTGCGGCGTAGACGGGCGTACTCGAGCCAGCCATACAGGGGATGGTTGCGCAGACCGCTTATCGAGGCATCGTCGGCTTTGCCGGCCTCGGCATTGGCGATGGCGGTACGCAGGGCGGCGCGCTGCGCCTCCACGTTCTGGGCGTGGAGGCCGGCCGTGGCCAGCGAAAGGAAAATGCCCAGGGGCAGCAGGGAGAATCGACTCATGCGCGAAGCATAGCGGCGCGGGTGTCAACGGCGGTGCGCCAGTCCTGCTCGATGATGAATGCCGGTGGCCGGGACCTGCGCAACGATGCCGGGATGACAGGCGGAACGCCGGCTGCATCCGTCGGCTGCGGACCTCCGCCGCTTGCATCATCGGCGCTAGTGTCGGCCATGAGGCGAGCGGCCTCCACGGGAGGGGAAGACCATGGCATTCAGTGCGAAGGGCAATTCTGGACCGTTGGCCGAGATCAATGTCACGCCGCTGGTGGATGTGATGCTGGTGTTGCTGATCATTTTCATCGTGACCGCACCGCTGGTGTCCTATCCGATTCCCGTGGCCCTGCCGCAACCCACCACCACGCCACCCCCACGGCTTGAACCACCGCCGCCGATCGAATTGCGGGTGGATGCCGGCAACCAGCTCCGCTGGAATGGCCAACCACTGGCATTGGCCGATGTGCAGACCCGCCTGCAGGAACAGGCGCAGGCCCATGCGGGCAATCTGCCGGAGCTGCGCATCGCCACCGATCCGGGCGCGGAGTACGCCGTGATGGCGCGGATTCTGGCGGCGGCCAGCAACGCCGGGATGGAGCGGATCGCCTTCGTGCAATAGCGGCGCCGCGACATGGCACCGATGGAAAGGCCGGCAATCTGCCGGCCTTTTCCCGTATCTGCGCGGTGGATCAGCGCAGGCTTTCTTCCGGCACCTGGACTTCCATCTTCACTGCCAGATGATCCGAATAGGCGGCGGGTACCGCCTGCGTATCCACCACATTGAGCGTGTCGCTGGTGAGGATATGGTCGATGGCCCGTTCCGGGCGCCAACTGGGGAAGGTCGGGACCAGGCAACCGGGTGGCTGCAGCCGGGTCTTGCGATAGAGCAGCTGCATCTCCGGACGATCGGCCATGCAGTTGAAGTCCCCCATCAGCACCGCGTTGGGGTGATCGCTCAGCAGGTCGGAGATGAAATCCAGCTGCGACATGCGCGAATTGGTACCCAGCGACAGATGCGCCACGGCCACGGTGAGCCCTTCCTTGCCATCCCCGTAACGGGCCAGCAGCACGCCACGGCCGCCGATACGGCCGGGCAGGGGGTGATCCTGCACCTCCACCGGCTCCAGGCGGCTGAGCAGGCCGTTGGCGCTGGAGGCCACACCGCCCATGCGCCGGTTCGGCTGGTGGCTCCAGTAATTGAAGCCGGCGCGTTGGGCCAGATAGTGGGTCTGGTTGGTGAAGCCCGAGCGCAGGCTGCCCGGATCGGCTTCCTGCAGGCCGACGATGTCATGCCCGCTGGCCAGCTGGGCGATGGCGTCCAGGCTGGAGCGTTTCTGCCCGGCGGGCAGCGCATGCGACCAGCTGCGGGTCACATAGTCGCTGTAGCGACGGGTGCTCGAGCCGGCCTGGATGTTCGCGGTCAACAGCCGCAGCGTTTTGGTGGGGGATTTCACGATAGTGCGACTGGAGGGCCCCGGGATTCCGAGGCCCTTGATACCTTACCGGGCGTTGGCGGCGCGTTCGCGCGCGACCAGGTGGTCGGCGATGCGCAGCATGTCTTCCCAGCCCTGGCCCTTGACCAGGTACTTGCCGTTGACGATCAGCGACGGGGTGCCGGAGATCTTGCTGCGCTGGGCGAACTGCTTGGCGCGGTTGACCTTGGCCGAAACCGAGAAGCTGCCCATGGTGTCGGCGAAGGTCTTCGGCGCCACGCCGTGCTTGCCGTAGAAGTTGGCGATGTCCTCGACCGAGTCACGGCCGCGCTCGCCCTTCAGGGTCTGCTCGATGTGGATGGCCGAATACAGCGCATCGTGGGTCTTGTCCTGCACGCCCAGCGCTTCGGCGGCGTAGAAGGCGCGCGCATAGTCATCCCAGGTGCCGCCGAACACGGCCGGCACGTAGACGAAGTTCACGTCCGCCGGCAGGCCGGCCTTCCACGAGCTCACCAGCGGCTGGAAGCGGGCGCAGGCCGGGCAGACATAGCCGAAGATCTCGGCCACTTCGATCTTGCCGGTGGCCGGCTGGAACGGCTGGCCGCCTTCGATGGCCACATAGTCGGTGCCGGCAACCGGCTCCGGGCCAACCAGGCGGGCGGCGGCCGGAACTGGCGCTGCCGGAGCGGCGGCCTCAGTGCTGGCGTCCGCGGCCGGTGCCTGTTCGGTGGCGGCCGGAGCCGGCGCCGCTTCCGGCGCGGCCGGGGTGGCCGGAGCGGTGGTGTCGGCCGAGCCATCCTGGGCCTTGCAGGCGACCATCAACGGGAGCAGGGCCATCAGGGCCAGGGCGAAGCGGATCTTCATCGGGTGGATCTCCAGCGGAAATTTGGGGTTCATCGGGCCGCGCGGAGCGGCCGGAGAACACATGATGACATTATGTGCAGGCGCGGCTGAACCGGCAGTCGGCCGCGAGGAAGCCGCTCAGCGGCGTTTGGCGGAAGCCCGTTCGCGGGCGATCAGTGCATCGGTGATGCGCACGGCATCCTCGAACGTGCGGCCCTTGACCAGGTATTTGCCGTTGACGATCAGCGCCGGTGTGCCCGGTGCACGCACGCGCATCGCAAAGCTGCGCGCACTTTCCAGCTTGCTGTCGACCTCGGGGCTGCGCAGCGCCTCGATATAGCGCTGCGGCTGCACGCCATAGCTGGCGTAGAAGCTCGCCAGTTCCTGCGGCGATACGTTCTGTACCGGCAGGCTGCGCTGCTCATGCAGGGCGCGGAACATGTCGCCGTGGCTGCGCTTGAGCACGCCGACCTGTTCGGCGGCATAGAACGCGCGGGCATAGGAGTCCCAGTAGCCACCGAAGACCGCCGGCACCCGCGTCAGCCGAACATCGCCGGCCTGTTTGGCGGCCCAGGCCTCCAGCAGCGGCTCGAAGTGGGCGCAATGCGGGCAGGTGTAGCCGAACAGCTCGACCACCTCGATCTTGCCGGCCAGCGGTGCGAACGGCCCGGGGGCGGCGATCAGGTCATAGTCCTGGCCTTCCACCGGCGTGGCGGGGGCGGCAGTGGCGGCCAGCGGCGCCAGGGCGAGCATCAGGGCCATCAGGCGGGAGAGAAACGACATAGGGCTAAAAGTCTCCAGTCAAAAATAAAGACGCCGACCTGGTGGGGCCGGCGCGTCTGCGAACAGCACCTGCCGGTCGCCGCAGCGACCTGCGCGGGCTAGGGTTGAGCGGGGGCAGCGGCCACCGTGGCGTCATCGGCCCGATCATGCAGGCCCTGCACATAGCTGGCCAGCGCCTGGATTTCCTGCCCGGTCAGTGCCTGGCTGACCTGCGCCATGATCTTGAACTGGGCCGCATCGGTTTCCCCGGTCTGCCCGGCCCGGTAGCGCTGCAGGCGCTGCGCCACGTAGCCGGCGTACTGGCCGCCGATGTGCGGGTAGGCCGGACCGGGATTGCCGGTGCCGGTGGGCCCGTGACAGGCGATACACGCGGGAATGCCGCGGCTGGCGTCACCGCCGCGGTAGAGCTTCTGCCCGATCTCGAAGAACTTCATGCCGGCATAAGGGCCCTCGCTGACCTGTGCATCATCGGCGACGCCGGCGCCACTTTTCTGCGTGGCGAAGTAGGCGCCTATATCACGCATGTCCTGGGCGGTGAGGTTCTGCACGAACGGCACCATCGCCGCCACCGCGCCTTCGTTGCGCTGGCCGTTGGCGATCAGTGCCACCTGCCTGGCGACATAACGTTCGCTCTGTCCGGCCAGGCGCGGGTAGATATCGATCGGCGAATTGCCGTCGGCGCCATGGCAGGCCGCGCAGGTGGAAGCTTTGGCCTGTCCGGCGGTGGCATCACCAGGGCGGGTCTTGCTGAAATCGATTTCCAGCGGCGCCACGGCCACCGGCGCATTGTCGGGGACGGCGCTCACCGAACTCTGCGCAAACGCGACGACGGCGATCAGCGGTACAGCGAGTGCAGCAACGGCAAGAACACGAGCATGGCGCATGCGGAAGCTCCGTGTGGACCGGCCGGGCGGGGCTTCCGCCGGCATCGCCCGGATTATCAACGCCGTTTCGCGGCAGGGTCAACGCAGCACTGCAGCAAAAACCGCACGGGCACGGTGCCGAAGGGGGCGTAGTGGCCCGGGGGAGGGATTTTTCGCCGTTGCCGGGGGAAATGCCGCAGCGGCCATCAATCGGACCCGGCGCGCGGCGCCGCAACATGCGATCCTATGCCCATGTCACAGCTCCTCGAACGCGCCCAATACCTGCTTTCCGCCCACAATGCCAAGCAATTGCCGGAGGATATCGGCAATGAAGTGGCTTTTGCCGGTCGCTCCAATGCCGGCAAGTCCAGCGCCCTGAACGCCCTGACGCGCCGCAATGCACTTGCCCGCGTCTCCAAAACACCTGGCCGCACCCAGCAGCTGGTGTTCTTCCAGGTCACCCCCCAGGCGCATCTGGTCGATCTGCCCGGATACGGCTACGCCAAGGTGCCGCTGGACCTGAAAGCGCACTGGCAGGCCTTCATCGAGAAATATTTCCGCACCCGCGAGGCCCTGAAGGGACTGGTGGTGGTGATGGACATCCGGCACCCGTTGAAGGAATACGACCTGCAGATGCTCGGTTACGCGGTGCAGCGCGGCCTGCCGGCGCATGCGTTGTTGACCAAGGCCGACAAGCTCGGTCGGGGCCAGCAGATGCAGACCCTGCAACAGGTGAAGAAAGAGTTGTCCTCGCGCTTTGGCGACAGCGTCAGCGTGCAGTGCTTCTCCAGCGAATCCAAGCAGGGTGTGGATGAAGCCCGCCTGGTTGTCGGTGGCTGGCTGGGATTGAATCCGACCGTCGCCGATACCGATACCGCTGCCGGATAAGGACCCTCTCCACCACACCCCGGTGCGTGGCGCGGTGGGGGATCAGACCGGAATCTGGAACAGCCGTCCGATCAGGGCGGCGGCGGCCATCGCCATCGCTCCCCAGAACGTGACCCGCAAAGCCCCGCGTCCTGGCGAGGCGCCGCCCAGGCTGGCTGCCAAGGCGCCCGTCAGGCACAGCCCGATCAGCGTGGCGAGGGTGGTTGCCAGCGTCACGTGGGCAGCGGGAACCAGCAGCGCGGTCAGCATCGGCAGTGCGGCACCGACGATGAAAGCCGCGGCCGAGGACGCGGCGGCCTGCAGCGGCCGGGCACGCAGGGTTTCGGTGATGCCCAGTTCATCGCGGGCATGGGCCGCCAAGGCATCGTGTGCGGTCAGTTGCTCGGCCACGGCACGGGCCAGTTCCTCATCCAGTCCGCGTTGGCGGTAGATGCGGGTCAGCTCGTCCAGCTCACTGTGCGGGTCTTCACGCAACTCGCGGCGTTCGAGGGCCAGATCGGCGTGCTCGGCATCGGCCTGTGATTTGACCGATACGTATTCCCCCGCCGCCATCGACATCGCCCCGGCCACCGTGCCGGCAACGCCACTGGCGATGATCGTGGTGGCGCTGGCGCCGCCAGCGGCCACCCCCACCACCAGTCCGGCGATGGAGACAATGCCGTCATTGGCGCCCAGCACGGCCGCCCGCAGCCAGCCAACCCGGTCGGAACGGTGTCTTTCGTAGTGCATATGACGGCTACGGTCCATGCCCCAGTGTAGCGGCCGCGCCCGTCAAGCCGCCATAGCTGGGATGCTGAAATCCGCGACTGTCCACATGGCCGGTGCAGGTGGCGCGATATAGTGCCGCCTTGCGATGGACCGCTCCGGACCCCACATCGCGCCTTCATTCCCCCAGTGCGAGCCAGCCCTTGTCGAGCCCCAGCCACGTCGCCGATACCCCCATCACCGACCGCGACCAACTGGTCCAGGAGATCGCGTCGGGTGAAAAACCCAAGGCGCAATGGCGCATCGGTACCGAGCACGAGAAGTTCGGCTTCCGCCTCGATGACCTGCGTCCGCCGGCCTTCGACGGTGACCGTGGCATCGAGGCGCTGCTGACCGGGCTGACCCGCTTCGGCTGGGCGCCGGTGCAGGAAAACGGCCGCACCATCGCCCTGCTGCGTGACAATGCTTCGGTGTCGCTGGAGCCGGCCGGGCAGCTGGAACTGTCCGGCGCGGCGCTGGAAACCATCCACCAGACCTGCGTGGAAACCGGCACCCATCTCAACGAGGTGGCGCAGGTGGCCGGCGAGCTGCAGCTGGGCTTCCTGGGAATGGGTTTCCAGCCCAAGTGGACGCGTGCGGACATGCCGTGGATGCCCAAGGGCCGCTACCAGATCATGAAGAACTACATGCCCAAGGTCGGCGCGCTCGGCCTGGACATGATGACCCGCACCTGCACGGTGCAGGTCAACCTGGATTTCGCCTCCGAGGCGGACATGGTGAAGAAGTTCCGCGTGTCGCTGGCGTTGCAGCCGATCGCCACCGCGCTGTTCGCCGACTCGCCCTTCACCGAAGGCAAGCCCAACGGCTACCTGAGCTGGCGCTCGCACATTTGGACCGATACCGATGCCGACCGCACCGGCATGCTCGACTTCGTGTTCGAGGATGGCTTCGGTTACGAGCGCTATGTCGACTATCTGCTCGATGTGCCGATGTACTTCTCCTACCGTGACGGCATCTACCACGATGCCAGCGGCCAGAGCTTCCGCGACTTCATGCAGGGCAAACTGCCGGTGCTGCCGGGCGCACTGCCCACGTTGCGTGACTGGTCGGACCATATGACCACCGCGTTCCCGGAAGTGCGGATGAAGAAGTATCTGGAAATGCGCGGTGCCGACAGTGGTCCGTGGAGCCGCATCTGCGCGCTGCCGGCGTTCTGGGTGGGGCTGCTGTATGACCAGACCGCGCTGGATGCGGCCTGGGACCTGGTCAAGGATTTCAGTCTGGCCGAGCGCCATGCCCTGCGTGACGGTGTGCCGGAGCAGGCCCTGCATCTGCCGTTCCGCAACGGCACCGTGCGCGATCTTGCCGCTCGCGCGCTGGAGATCGCGCGCGACGGCCTGCGTCGGCGCGCCGCGCTCAATGCCGATGGCCAGGATGAAACCCATTTCCTGGACGTGCTGCAGGAGATCGTCGATTCCGGCAAGACCGCCGCCGAGCGCAAGCTCGACCTGTTCCACGGCCGCTGGAACGGCCGTGTGGACCCGCTGTTCGCCGAGTTCGCGTACTGAACACAGTTGCCGCGCGGTAACCCGCGTAATGCGCACCGCCTGCCGGCAGCGCCGCGTATCGAGTCCATTGCCGGGCAGCGGCGACATCGTGCGCTGCCATCAATCCCTTGCCACGGGTGCTGCGCCGGTGGCGGGGATTTCCTGTTTCAACGGTGCGAGGCATCCGCACCTGGACGCCAGCGGATAGAGCCGGCGACCACATGTAAATGTTCTGTAACTGAAGGTGAATACGATGCGCTGCATCTGCCTGGAAGCAGTTTCCAGGCACGACCTACGCATATCTCTTCAGGAACAAATCATGATCGTAGTCAGGAAGTCGGCGCTGGCTGGTGCCATCGTGCTTGCGCTTTGCCTTGCGCCAGAAGCCTTCGCGCAGGAGCAGCGGCAGGTTTCGGAGCAGGCAATGGCCGGTGGTGCGGTTCGCGGCCGTGTCTTCAATACCGATAGTGGGCAGTACGTGCGCAATGCCGAACTGCGCGTTGCCGGAACCACCAATGTCGTCTACAGCGATCAAAGCGGTGGTTTCCGCCTCAATGGTGTTCCCGCAGGTGAGGTTGTGCTCGTCGTCCGCTACGCCGGGCTTGAGGAAAGCCGGGTGGCGGTCACGGTCACCAAGGATGAAGTGGCCAGCGTGGATATTCCGCTCAAGGCCCCCGCCTATGCATCGGGAGCCAGCGAGGCGGTGAGCCTGGAGGGTCTGACCGTCACCGCCAGTCGCGAAGGCCAGGCCAGCGCGATCATGGAGCGGCGTGCGGCGATGAATGCCAAGAACGTGGTGGCCGCCGACAACTATGGCGCGCTGACCATGGGCGACGTCGGCGAGTTCATGAAGTCGATGCCGGGTCTGTCGCTGGATTACACCGAAGTCGACGCCACCGCGGTGCGTATCGGTGGTCTGGATCCGAAGTATTCGACGTTCACCACCGATGGCGCACGCATGGCCACGGCCACCTCGAACAACAACTCCGGCCGGCAGAACTCGTTCGAGCAGATGTCGATCACCGGCATCGAGTCGATCGAGCTCAACCACACGCTGACCGCGGCGATGGATGCCGATTCGCCGGGTGGCAACATCAACCTGCGCAGCAAGCATGCGTTCCAGCGCAGCAAGCGTGATCTGGTGTTCCAGCTTGGTGCGGTGGGCACGTCCGATTCCAACTGGTCCGGCAGATATTTCCCCGACGACAAGAAGCACGACACGATCTATCCCTCCGGCCAGTTCGGCTTCGGCGATGTG
This sequence comes from Stenotrophomonas pictorum JCM 9942, assembly GCF_001431585.1. Classification (NCBI taxonomy): domain Bacteria; kingdom Pseudomonadati; phylum Pseudomonadota; class Gammaproteobacteria; order Lysobacterales; family Lysobacteraceae; genus Stenotrophomonas; species Stenotrophomonas pictorum. The sequence continues at coordinate 21,413 of NZ_LLXS01000005.1, forward strand.
TTCATGGACGGCCGCTTCGGCGTGGAGTTCAACGCCAGCTACAACGCCAACTATGTGCAGCAGGACCGCATCCAGACCGACTGGGCCTACAAGCCCGACGGCAGCGCCATGCCCTACCGGGTGATGTGGCGTCCGGGTCCGAAGAAGACCAGCCGTACCGCCGCCAACCTGAGCCTGGACTACCAGATCACCGACAACCTGGTCGCCTCGCTGCGCAGCACCTACTCGATGTACGACGTGGAGTACTTCAACCAGTACACCTACCTGATTTTTGGCACCACGTCCAAATCCGAAGCCGCGCCGGGCTCCACCCCCGAGCACATCGTGGTGGATCCCAATGGCACCAACACCCGGCTGCATACGCAGTACTCGCATCGCTATGCCGGTACCCCCGCCTATCTGGTCGCGCCCAAGCTCGAGTACAAGGGCGAGAGCTGGGAGGCGGTGCTGCGCGGCAGCTACTCGTCAGCCGAGTTCAACTTCCGCGACAACAGCAAGGGCTTCTTCCAGCGCACCGACAGCTGGCTGACCGGTATCGGTTTCACTCTTGATCGCCCGTCGGAAGGTTCGCACGCGTGGAATCTGGCGCAGACCGCAGGGCGGCCCTGGAACGATCCGGCCAACTTCAATCGCGATCACCCCATCGGCTACAACGTGCGCACTGCCGAATCCGATGCGGTCAACGACCAGTCCGGTATCAATCTCGACCTGAAGAAGCATCTGAGCTGGAACGACAACCCGCTCACGCTGATGGGCGGTCTGGGCACGCGCAGCAACGACTGGCGCACCAATGAAGGTTCCTGGCAGCAATACAAGTATGTCGGTCCGAACGGCAGCCAGACCGATCCCTCGGCCTCGGTGCCGTGGACCGGGAATTACGACTTCGCGATCATCGGGACCGGCGCGGGCAACCTGAACGATCAGGGCTGGCGCGCTGACAACAACTACGCGATGTACGACATCTACCGGGAGCATCCGGAGTACTTCGTGCCGGACGTTATCGGCAACCTCAAGCGCCGGCTCGACAACAACAAGCGCATCCAGGAAGACGTGGATGCCGCCTACATCGAAGCGGAAACCCGCATTGGCGATGCACGCTTCGACCTTGGCCTGCGCTATGAGAAGACCCGTACCGCGGCGCGCATGGCCGACGTGCGTCCGCGCAGCGAGGTCCAGGCCGCCGGGCTGGACCCGAACACGGTCGAAGGCCTGCTGTACCAGTACAACAACGGCCGCTACACCACGCGCAAGGGCGAGTACGACGATTTCTTCCTCAGCGGCGGCATGAAGTACGACTTCACCGACAAGCTGGTCGGCCAGTTGTCCTTCAGCCAGTCCATCCTGCGCCCGGATTACGGCAACCTCGGTGGTGTGGTGTCGGTGAACGAGGACACGATGATCGTCACCGTGCCCAACGCGCAGCTCAAGCCCGAGCATTCCACCAAGTACTACGCCAGCCTGCAGTACTACCTGGAGCCGTCGGGCATGCTGGGGCTGTCGTATTACAAACTGGACATGCAGGACATGCAGGTCACCGGTATCACGGTCGATCCGGAAAGTGTGGGTTTCAACCCCGGTGATTACGAAGGCTATACCTTCCGCAGTGCGCAGAACCTGCCGGGCACCAGCACCAACGAAGGCATGGTGCTGGAGTACAACCAGCAGCTCACCTTCCTGCCCGGTGCGCTCAAGGGCCTGAGCCTGTACGGCTCGCTGACCCATGTGAATCCGGATGGTCCGCGCCAGAACATTCCCAAGGAAGCAGCCAACTGGGGTGTCCGCTACAACTACGGGCGCTTCGATTTCCAGATCAACGGCAACTACCAGTCCGAGCATCGCGTCAGCGCCTTGAGCAACACGCCGACCACTGCCAACAACGGCATTCTCTACCGCGATTCGCGTCAGCTGTGGAATATCAGCGCCAGCTACAAGCTGACTGACAACATCGACGTGATGCTGGCCGGCCGCAACATCTTCAACGAGCCGGAAGTCATCTACTCCAACATCCCCAGCCGCGTGCAGATGTACACGGTCTACGGCTCGATGTGGAACTTTGGTATCCGCGGCCGCTTCTGATCGCCACTGCACCCCTTCCGCGCCGGGCGCGGAAGGGTTTTTTCTATCTGGATTCCCGTTGGAGACTGCTTCGTGACCGTCAATATCGATCGTCGCCGCCTGATCATCGGCGCCGGCCTGGGGGTTGGTGCGCTGCTGCTGCCGGTCGGCCGCGCGTTGGCTGGCGAGCTGCTCGGCGCCAAAGGCTTCACCCACAATGTCGCCAGCGGCGAACCCGGCCCGCATTCCATGCTGCTGTGGACGCGCTATTTGCCCCCGGCAGGCAGCAATGACGTGACCCTGCAGGTGGAAATGGCGCTGGACCGCGCGTTCACCCGGGTGGTGGCCGGCGCCAGTGTCCGCACCGGGAGCTACCGCGACTGGACGGCCAAGCTCACTGTCGACGGTCTGCAGCCGGCGACCACCTACTGGTATCGCTTCATCGCACCCGATGGCAGCTTCTCGCCGGTGGGCCGCACCCGTACGCTGCCGGTAGGCGAGGTCGCCAGCTTCAGGCTCGGCCTGTTCTCCTGCGCCAATCTGCCGGTCGGCTGGTTCAATGCCTACGCGCATGCGGCCGAGCGCGAGGACATGGACCTGTGGCTGCACGTGGGCGACTATCTCTACGAATATGGTCTGGCTTCCTACAAAACGCAGGACCGGGTTGCAGGACGTGAGGGGCTGCCGGCGCACGATCACGAAATGGTTTCGCTGCTGGATTACCGCCTGCGCCTGGCCTGCTATCGCGCCGATCCGGACCTGCAGCGGCTGCATCAGATGGCACCGATGGTGGCGCTGTGGGACGACCACGAGATCACCAACGACAGCTGGGAGGGCGGCGCGCAGAACCACCAGCCCGCCAGCGAAGGTGACTGGAACACCCGCAAGGCGGCCGCGGTGCAGGCCTATCGGGAATGGCTGCCGGTGTCCGACGAGCCGTGGAAGCAGTATCCGATCGGCACGCTGGCCACGCTGTACCGCACCGAGTCGCGCCTGATCGGGCGCACGCAGCCGGCCGATATCCGCAGCGCCTATCTGGCCGGTACCCGGGAGGCGCTGGAGGCGTTCCGCGATGGCCCGTGGCAGGATCCCTCGGCAACGATGCTCGGCCTGGAGCAGGAGAGCTGGCTGTACCACGGTCTGCAGCACAACGCCGGCAACACCACGTGGCAACTGGTGGGGATGGGCACTATTCTCGGTCGCACATTGATGCCGGAGCAGACCCTGGGCTGGCTGCGCCCGGAGGCCAGCGAACGTACGGTGCAGGCCTTCAAGGACAACATCCGCGGCGCACGCGTTGGCCTGCCGATGTGGATGGACCGCTGGGATGGCTACCCTGCCGCGCGTTCGCGTCTGCTGCGTGCGGCGCAACAGGCCGATGCCAACCTCGTGATGCTCTCCGGTGACAGCCACAACGCCTGGGCCTATGCGCTGGAGGAGGGCGGGCAAGCGGCGGGGGTGGAGTTCGCGGTGCAGGCGGTCACTTCTGGCGGTATCGAAGGCAGCATGGCCACCGATCCGAAAACGGTGGCTGCGGCCTTCATGGCCCGCAACCCGGAAATCCGCTGGTGCGATACCGCACAGCGCGGCTACGCGCTGCTGGACATCAACCCGCAGCGGATCCGCTGCGAGTGGGTGTTCATGCAGGACATCAAGACCCGCACGACCGCGTTGGCCGGCTCCCATCAGATGACCGTGCAGCGCGGACAGAACCGTTTCAGCGGCGCATGAACTGCCGCCCGCCTGCCAACCGGCCACCTGCATCCGTTTCCAGGAATCTCCCATGAAAAACAGTTTCTACCTGATGCTGGCGCTGCTGGCGGCTCCGGCGCTGGCCGGGGAACCGGCTGTCACCTCCGGCAAACCCCCTTTGCTGCCATTGAAGCAGGACGGGGGCACTTGGGATGCAGGACATGTGCAGGGCATCGCCGTGGACCGGCAGGGCGGCTTCATCTACTACTCGTTTACCAATCTGCTGGCCAAGTTCGACTTCGAGGGAAAGCTGGTGGGTACCTTGGCCGGCTGGACCGGTCATCTGGGTGATCTGGATCTCAACCCCGCTGACGGGCGGATCTACGGCTCGCTCGAATACAAGGCCGATCAGGCGTTCTACATCGCCATCATCGATGGCCAAGGCATCAACCGGGTGGGGATGGATGCCGCCGAGGGCGAGGTTTTCCGCACGGTCCATCTGCCCGAGGTGGTGGACGACTACACCGCCGACGTGGATGGCGACGGTCGCTTCGATGGCGATGACGGTCGCTACTCCGGCAACGAGGCGCAGTCACCGGATCACCGCTATGGCTGTTCGGGCATCGACGGAGTGGCGTTCGGGCCACGCTTCGGTGCGAGCGAGGGCCCGCTGTACCTGACCGTGGCCTACGGCATCTACGGAAACACCGCACGCACCGACAACGACCACCAGGTGCTGTTGCAATACGACATCCGCGACTGGGCGCGTCACGCGCAGCCACTGATCGAGGCACGCCCGCACCGGCAGGGACCGGCGGAGGTTGACGGGAAGTACTTCGTGTACACCGGCAACACCACCTATGGGGTGCAGAACCTCACCTATGACGCTGCATCGCAGCGCTGGTTCATGGGCGTATACCGCGGCCGCAAGGCGGCATTTCCCAACTACCAGCTGTTCGCCGTGGATGGCCGGGCGGCGCCGGTCCTTGGGGATCTGGTCGGGGTGCCGGCGGCCGATGGCAAGGGCTGGGAACAGGGCCTGCGACTGGCCCTGGCCGCCGATGGCCAGCGCGATCCGGCGACCGGCATCCGTGGCTGGAACCAGAAGGCCGATGTCGGCTTGCAGTCGCTGGGCGGGGGGCTGTTCTATTCCGTGCGCAATTCCGGTGCAAAGGGCGCGCAGCAGGCCGAACTGACGCTGATGCGCTGGACCGGCGACACATCGCAGCCGCTGATGCCGGTGTTGACGGAGCCGCCGGGGCAATGACCGCCGCCGGCCGGATTCGTCTTGCAGCGCAGCGGGCACTTCCGGGAGATACCGCAGCGTGTTGCTAGACTGCCGTTCCACCATCCGGAGCCACGTGCATGGGCAGTTCGAACGATGAGATTGTCTTCTACACCCACCCGCAATCGCGCGGCCGCGTCGTGCGCTGGATGCTGGAGGAGATCGGGCAGCCCTACCGCGTCGAGGTGATGGGCTACGGACAGAGTATGAAGTCGCCGGAGTATCTGGCGATCAATCCGATGGGCAAGGTGCCGGCCATCGTCCACCGCGGCGTGGTGGTGACTGAAACCGCGGCGATCTGCGCCTATCTGGCCGACGCGGTTCCGGCCGCCGGGTTGGCCCCGGCGCTGGCCGATCCGCTGCGTGGCAGCTACCTGCGCTGGCTGTTTTTCGTCGCAGGCCCGGTCGAGGCCGCGGTTACCGCCCGCGCGCTGGGCCAGGAGCCGCCCCCGGAGAAGGCCGGGTTCGTCGGTTATGGCAGCTATGAGGCGACCATCGGCCTGCTGGAGCAGATCGCGGCCAAGGCGTCGCCGTGGTTGCTTGGCGAGCGTTTCAGCGCGGCCGATGTCTATGTCGGCAGCCAGATCCTGTTCGGCTTGACCTTCAAGACGCTCCCGCCGCAGCCGGGCTTTCTCGCCTATGCGCAACGTCTGGGCGAGCGGGAGGCGTTCAAGCGCGCCGCGGCGGCCGATGACGCGCTGGTCGCACAGCCGGCGGGCTGATGCCGTGACCCGGCGTGGCGGGGAAGCCTACTCCCGGCTGGGGAGTGGTGCCCTGCGGCGGGGACGCCCGGCGCAGAATCGGCGTGGCTGCGCTCAATAGCGCGCGGCAGTCAGCGGCGCATCGGCCCACTGCCAGGCGGTGGCCTGCTGGCGAAAGGTTTCGTGCGCGGCATCGGCTTGGCCCAGGGCCTGCTGTGCCTGCGCCAGGCCGAACAGCGACCAGCCGTTGAGCGGATAGGTCTTCAGATCCTGGTTGAAGGCTTCCGCCGCGCCGTTGGCATCGCCGTTTTCCAGCAGCGCGGCGCCCAGATACGGGCGTACCGGCAGGGGCCAGTCGGCCGGCTCGTTGTAGGCCAGTGCGTCCTCGGCCGCGGTGGCTTCGCGCAGGCGGGTGATCGCGTCGCGATGATTTCCCTGTGCTCGCAGCAACTCGCCCTGTAGCAGCCCATCGGCGACCCGCAGGACATTGTCGGCGTGATTGATGGCGAAGAAGCTCACCTGCGCCATCGCCGGATCGATGGCGATCGCATGCAGCGCGTCGGCTTCTTTTTCCGCTTGATCCACGGCACCTTTGCGCAGCTGGGCCATGCCGCGGGCGAAGTGGCGTATCGCGGCCGGATAGGGCAATTCCGATGGCGTGCTGGTGTCGGACAGGATCGCGTCCCAGTCGCCGAAGCGGACCTGGGTGAGCAGCGGCGCGACCACGAACTGTTGCATGAACTGCATCGTCGCCTCGCCCATGGCGCTGCGGTCGGCGCGCTCGGCCGTCTGCTTTGCCGCCTGCAGCGCCAGCGTGCGTGAGCCGGTCAGGCCGGTGGTCATCGTCGCGAAGTGCCAGTTGTGTGGCACATAACCCAGCGGATATACGCCGTTGCTGCCGCGGCATACGGCCAGGAAGTCCTTGTCGGCGGTGGTGGCGGCCAGATTGGTCAGGGTCGCATCGTGGTAGCGGCCGACGCGGATGTAGATATGGGCGGGCATATGCACCAGATGCCCGGAGCCGGGCGCCAGCGCCGCCAGGGTATCGGCATAGGGTTCGCCGCGCTTGGGGTCGGGGGAGGCCTCGATGGCGTGGATGTAGTAGTGCATCGCACCGATGTGGCGCGGATTGCGCGCCAGCACGCGCTCCAGTTCGCCGACGAGCTTCGGGGTGAACTGCGCCGGTGAGCCGTCCGCGTTCCAGTAGGCCCACGGCGACAGATCCATCAGCGCCTCGGCATACAGGGTGGCCGCGTCGTCATCGTCCGGGAACTGCGCGACCACCTGGGCCATCGCCTCGGCATAGGCGTGGTCCAGTGGTGCGCGGTCGTCCGGTGCCGGGGCGAGATAGCGCTTCTGCAGTGCCTGGATCAGGGCCTGATCGACCGGTCGCGCGCTGCCGGCCAGATGCGCCGCCTTTGCCGCCAGCGCGCTGGCTTCTTTGGCCGCGGCCGGGTCCATCGGCAGGTTGATGTTCGGACCCAGCACCAGCGCTTGTCCCCATGCGCACATCGCGCACTGTGGATCCAGGCGCGCCGCTTCGGCGAAGGCACGTCCGGCGGCTTCGTGGTTGAAGCCGTAGGCCAGCCGCAGGCCCTGGTCGAAATAGCGTTGTGCCATCGGTACGGGCGTGCCGATATCCCGATGCAGATCGCCAAAGGTTTCAAACAGGGGCACCGGCACCGAGTCGGGGACGGCGGCTGTCTCGATGCCGGCGTTCCCGGCCCGATCACAGCCGGTCAGCAGCAGCGCAGCCAGCGTCGATGGCAGCAGCAGGAGCGCGGATCGGCGGATCATTGTGGCGCCTCCGGAGCAGTTGACCGGGACGATACTGCGGCCCCGCGCGCGGGGTGATACCGCGCTGTGAAGGATGTGCCGGCATCTCTGGCGGGTGCAATCGCGCAGCCTGCAAAATATACTACCCCCCAGTACAAGGTATCGGGGTCGGTCATGCCGCACTCGCCGGAGGAAAAAAAGAAGGTTTTGGCCCGGGTCAAGCGCATCCGTGGCCAGTGCGATGCGCTGGAGCGCGCGCTGCAGGCCGGTGCCGACTGCGGCCCGGTGCTGCAGCAGATCGCCGCCATCCGCGGCGCGGTCAACGGACTGATGAGCCAGGTCATGGAAGCCCACCTGCGTGAGGAATTCGGCCAGCCGGCGCGGTCCGAAGCCCAGCGCGCCGCGCGCGTGACCGAGATGTCCAGCCTGATCCGTTCCTATCTCAAGTAATCCCGGGCGGCGCACAGCGTCGCCTTCCGTCATTCCCGCAGGAGAAAAACCATGAAATCCCGTGCCGCCGTCGCCTTTGCCGCCGGTGAACCGCTGCAGATCGTCGAGATCGATGTTGCCCCGCCCAAGGCCGGCGAGGTGCTGGTCAGGATCACCCACACCGGCGTGTGCCATACCGATGCCTTCACCCTGAGCGGTGAGGACCCGGAAGGCCTGTTCCCGGTGGTGCTGGGCCATGAGGGTGCCGGCATCGTGGTCGAGGTGGGCGAGGGCGTGACCAGCGTGAAGCCGGGCGACCACGTGATTCCGCTGTACACCGCCGAATGCGGCAAGTGCGAGTTCTGCACCAGCGGCAAGACCAACCTGTGCGTGGCCGTGCGCGCCACCCAGGGCAAGGGCGTGATGCCCGATGGCACCACCCGCTTCAGCTACAACGGTGAGCCGATCTACCACTACATGGGCTGCTCGACCTTCTCCGAGTACACCGTGGTGGCCGAGGTCTCGCTGGCCAAGGTCAACCCGGAAGCCAACCCGGAGCACGTCTGCCTGCTCGGCTGCGGCGTGACCACCGGCATCGGCGCGGTGCACAACACCGCCAAGGTGGCCGAGGGTGATTCGGTGGCCGTGTTCGGCCTGGGCGGCATCGGTCTGGCGGTGATCCAGGGCGCGCGCCAGGCCAAGGCCGGGCGCATCATCGCCATCGACACCAACCCGTCCAAGTTCGAACTGGCCAAGCAGTTCGGTGCCACCGACTGTGTCAACCCGAAGGACTTCGACAAGCCGATCCAGCAGGTCATCGTCGAAATGACCGGTTGGGGCGTGGATCACAGCTTCGAGTGCATCGGCAACGTCGATGTCATGCGCGCGGCGCTGGAATGCGCGCACCGCGGCTGGGGCCAGAGCGTGATCATCGGCGTGGCCGGCGCGGGCAAGGAAATCTCCACCCGGCCGTTCCAGCTGGTCACCGGCCGCAAGTGGCTGGGCACCGCCTTTGGTGGCGTCAAGGGCCGCAGCCAGCTGCCGGGCATGGTCGAGGATGCGATGAAGGGCCATATCGAACTGGCGCCGTTCGTCACCCACACCATGGAACTGGACAGGATCAACGAAGCCTTCGAGCTGATGCATGAAGGCAAGTCGATCCGTTCGGTGATCCACTACTGAGATGAGTGCGATGTTCAATAAAGATGGACTGGCCGCGGCACTGGCTGGCGTGGACGACAGCGCGGAAGCGCGTGAGGCGATCGAGCGACTGCAGGCATCCGATCTGGCGAAGATTGATGCGTTGATCCTGTCGTCGCTGGACCGGAGCTGGAAGAAGGCCGGCTTCGTTACCACCGGCGTATTGATTGCCGCACCCGACGAATACGAGGATATTCCGGAGGCGCTCTACGCGTTGCGTATCCGCGCGCTGGCCAACGATTCGCGCATCGAGGTCAAGGGCGACCTGGAGGTGTTGAAGACTTGCCAGATCCGCCTGTCGTCCGCATCGGGAGGTGGCTGAGATGCTGGCCGAACGCCTCGAACACCGTGCCAGTTTCGGCGGCTGGCAGGAGGTCTACCGCCATCCTTCCCGGGTGCTGGGCTGCGACATGACGCTTGGGGTCTATCTGCCGCCGCAGGCGCAGGCTGGCGCTCGCTTGCCGGTGCTGTACTGGCTCTCGGGCCTGACCTGCAGCGAACAGAACTTCATCACCAAGGCCGGCGCGCAGCGCTATGCGGCCGAGCATGGAATCATTCTGGTGGCGCCGGATACCAGCCCGCGGGGCCCGGCGGTGGCCGATGCCGACGGCTACGACCTGGGCCAGGGCGCCGGCTTCTATGTCAATGCCACCACCGAGCCGTGGGCCCGCCATTACCGGATGTACGACTACATCGTCGATGAACTGCCGGCGCTGGTGGAGGCGAATTTCCCGGCCAGCGATGTCCGCGCGATCAGTGGCCATTCGATGGGCGGCCATGGCGCGTTGACCATCGCGCTGAGGAACCCCGGCCGCTACCGCAGCGTGTCGGCGTTCTCGCCGATCGTGGCGCCCTCGCAGGTGCCGTGGGGACAGAAGGCGTTTGCGGCCTACCTCGGCGACGACAGGGCGGCGTGGGCGCGTCACGACGCCACCGCGCTGGTTGCCGGGGCGAGCGAGCGTCTGCCGCTGCTGGTCGACCAGGGTGATGCCGACGAGTTCCTCGCCAGCCAGCTCAGGCCCGAGCTGCTGCAGGCCGCCTGCGGGGCGGCTGGCCATCCGCTGCAGTTGCGCCTGCAGCCCGGTTACGACCACAGCTACTACTTCATCAGCAGCTTCATCGGCGAGCACATCGCCCATCACGCCAGGGCGATGCACGGTTGAACTGGCTGTCCCACTGGCGCAGGTCGTTCCTGCGCCAGTGGGACAGTGGCCGGTGCGGTCAAGCCGTCAGGAAATCCGTATAGGCGTAGCGTGCGTCACGGAGCACGGTATCGCCCTGGCGCAATCGCAGTGGCGCACGGAACATCGGGCCGGCGCTGACGCAGGTGTGGAACTCGCCGTTCTCGCCGCAGGCATCAACGCCGGCGGGCAATGCGTCAAGGAAAGCCATGTCAAAGGCATGTCCGGCGAACGTTGCATCCAACACCTGGCTATCCACGCAGCACAGCTGCGCGCGCAATCCTTCCTGCACCATCTGCCGGGCCAGCGCAGCGGTGTCGCGGCCAAACAGGGGAAACAGTGTGCGCCAGCCGAGTTCGGCGTACTGCTGCACGCGCCAGTCGCGGATGTCTGCCAGCAACAGATCGCCGAAGGCGATGGTTTCCAGCGCAGGCCAGCGCTGGCGAGCGCCGGTCAATGCCTCGGACATGCGTGCCAGGTACACCGTGTTGTCGCAAACCGGTGGAATCCAGGCCTGTACCAGTGGCAGTCCCGCGGCATCGGCTTGGGCCTGGAGCACGTCGGCACGTACGCCTTGCATCGAAGAGCGGTTGTAGCTTTCGGTGAGCGTTGTAAGCAGCGCAACGACGGTGAAGTCCTCGCGCTGGCGCAGTTCATGCAGTGCCCAGGCGGCATCCTTGCCACCGCTCCAGGACAGCAGGATCGGCGTGGCCACCGCTCAGCGCACGTCGCGCAGTTCCCAGTGGCTGCCCGCCAGCAGCCGCAGACGCTGCTTGAACAGCTCGCCGGGCAGGCGGGTGGTGGCCTGGAGGTTGATGCGCAGATCGGCCTGCTGGCCGGTCACCGTGGCATCCGGGTCGGTGGCGCCCAACGCCGGGTCGACATCCTCCGGATCCTCCTGGGTGGCCTTCCAGCGCTGGAACAGCTCGGGCGTGCGCAGCGCGGCCTGCAGCTGCGCGGCGAACTCCTCGGCGCCATTGGCGCTGAAGGACAGGCGCGGATCGTTGCCACGGGCTTTGGCCGGATCGGGCAGGGAGATGGAGTACTGCACGGACATACGGATTCTCCTGAGGGTTGACCCAACGTAACGTGCAACGCGTTGCGACCGCGTCACGCCAGTGATGGCCGGGGGCGATCGGTGGTCAGGCGGTGAAGCTGTGGTGCTCGTCGGCAAAACCGACGGTCACCGCGCCCTTGCCGACATTGACCATGCCGGTCAGGCTCATCACGCTTTCCAGCAGTTCCACCTTGTTCGCGCTGCAGGTATCACGCAGCGCGGCGTAGCCGGGCAAGGTCCGCAGTTCGGAAAGCTCGCCGCCGTAGCTCACGCATACGGTGGGCGTCAGCAGTCCGTTGCGCACCCGCTGCCCGGTGAAATCGAACAGCTTCTGCACCGCGTTGTCGAAGCCCTTGATCTTGGCCACCGGCGCGGTATCGCCACGATAGCCGTGCAGTACCGGCTTGATATCCAGCGCGCTGCCCAGTGCGGCGCTGAGCAGGCCGACGCTGCGGTCGCCCTTGTGGCGGGCGCGGGCACGCAGGTAGTACAGATCCCGGGTGACCATGTAGCCATGCACGTTGCCCGCCAGCTGTTCCAGGCGCTCGCGCATCTGCTGCACGCTGGCACCGCTTTCACGCAGGCGCACCGCCTCCACCGCGGTAACCGCCTGCGCGGCGAACAGGTTCTGGGTGTCGAGCACGCGCAGGGCGAACGGCGAGTTGTGGCCGGCAGCCTGGCGCACGGGCTTGTAGTCGTTGAGGATCGCGAAGCTGGCCTGCATCGCGTTGTCGTGGATCGGGCTGCGGGTCTTGGTGATGGTCATGCAGAACACATGGTCGTAGTCGATCACCAGCGTGCCCAGGAACAGATCGCGGATCTGGTTGACGCTGAAGGCAATGGTTTCCGCTTCGGCACCGCCCTCGGCCACATGCGCATGCAGGAAACCCAGCGTGGCCTCCTCGTCGCGGTGGTCGGCCAGCACCGCTTCGCCGATCCGTACCGTGATGGGCAGCAGCACGATGCCGTGCTGGCGGATGAACTCCGGCGGCAGGTCGCAGGCCGAATCGACAACAATCCCTATGCGCATTGAAGCCCCCCGTCCCGATGTGATCTGAATGTGCGAACCGTATCGCAAAACCAACGCCGGCGTACGGTTTCGCGCCAGGTATTCCGTCCTTGAGCGGCGGCTGCCCGATGGTCCAGTGTGGAGTCCGGTGGACCGTATCCGGTTCCTTCCGCGCAGGCCTGCCGAGGGGGCCTGACCAACGGGCACAGGCACCGGCGATGGCGGCGCTCCCTGCACCTCGATGAAGGTGCCCGCCCGCCATTGCCTCACACCTGGCAAGTCCACTCGCTGGTGCGTGCCGGCTCCGGATCTGCGCAAACCTCTGGTCACGGCCGGGACCGGCCGGCAGGCTTCCAACCGCTCCGGCGTGCAGGTAGTGAAGCGACTCTGCCGCCACCAGATTTTTCCCCCACGCAACAGCGGTATCAGCCATACCGCTACGCAGGGTGGTATTTATGAATGCGCGATAGAATGCGGCACATAGGGAAATTTGGCGAAGTGCAGTATGTGTTCCAGCAACGCGCTTTCTACAGGTCAGGCCGCCGGACAGGCCGCAGATACTCCAGGCGAAAAAGCAGTGACCGCCCACGGAGCCGGAGCGGTGGATTCACGCATGATTGTGATTGCGGTGAACCGTCCACTGATCCAGCACGGACTTGTGCGTCTGCTGGAGAAGCTGGAGACCCCGGGACACATAAGCATCAGCCGCAGTGTCGCCCAGACAAGCCAGCTGCTGCAGCGAAGCAACGTCGAGGTGCTGTTGACGGATCCCGAGCATGCTTCGCAACTGCATCGTGCCGATCGTCATGCACTTGCGTCGGTGCGCACGCTTGTCATCACCTCGCGCGACCATGCCGGTGAGGACGCTTTTCCCCGGCAGGGCCGTCTGTGCGGCATGCTCACGGAAAAGGGCTGCGAGTGCAGTGCCCGTCTCCTGCTGTTGACGCTGCTTGAATGCCGGTTCAGTGGTGCGGAAGATTCCCGGTGCGGTGGGTGTGTGCTGCAGGAAACCCTGAAAAAAGCCGATTTGCCGCTGTCGCCGCGTGAGTTCGAGATATTCCTGCGCATTGGCGAAGGCATGGGGCCGACACAGATCGCCAGCGAGTCCGGCCTGTCGGTGAAAACCGTCGAAAGCTATCGCGAGAAAATAAAACAGAAACTGCAGCTGCAAGGCCGTGACGCCCTGCTGGCGGCATCGATGCGGTGGCGCTCCGGTTACTTCATCCAGATCGCACCCGGCGACGATGCCGATTCACCCGCAACGCATCATGTGTTCAGCCATTGCTCGGCGAACTGCTCCGCCGGCAGCGGTACTCCGTAGAAATATCCCTGCGCATGGCTGCACCCGAGCCGCTTCAGCGCATCCACCTGCAGCGCGCTTTCCACGCCTTCGGCGACCATGCGCAACCCCAGGCTCTGTGCCATCGCGATGGTGGCCACCACGATGGCGTAGTCGTGCGGTTGCTCCAGCATCCCCAGCACGAAGGAGCGATCGAGCTTGATCTTGTCCAGCGGGAAACCCCGCAGATGCGCCAGCGACGAGTAGCCCATGCCGAAGTCGTCTAGGGACAGTGAGAAACCGGCATCTTTGAGCTTCTGGAGGATGGACAGCGACGACTCGGGGTCGATCATGATCCCGCTCTCGGTCAGTTCCAGGTCTATTTTTCCGGGCAGTACCCCCGCTTGGCGGACCAGCTCCAGCAGCTGTTCGGCGAACTGTGGATCATCGAGCTGGCGTGGGGAGATATTGATTGCCAGCTGGCCGGGGAGGGCACGCCCGGCCGACTCCCAGTGGTGCAGTTGCCGGCAGGCCTGGGCAGCAACCCACTGGCCGACGGCGCCGATCAGGCCGCGATGTTCGGCCAATGGGATGAACTCGTCGGGACTGACTTGGCCCAGCACCGGATCGTGCCAGCGCAGCAGCGCTTCGGCACCGACCAGGGTGCCATCTGCGACCGTTACCTGGGGCTGGTAGTACAGCTCCAGGGCACCTTCATCCAGGGCATGTTGCAGACGACTGGCCAGCTGCGCGCGCCGCAACAGGCGTTCACTCATCTCCGGCCGGTAGATCTCGATGCCGCTGCGCGAAGATTTTGCCGCATACATGGCGATATCGGCATTGCGCAGCAGCAGGCCGCTTTTGAGGCCGTCCTCCGGGCAGCTGGCGATACCGATGCTGGCGCGGATACCCATCATCGACTGGCCGATCCACAGGGGTCTGCCGATCGCAGTTGAGAACCGCAAGGCAGCGGTTGTTGCGCCGTCCTTGGCGCCGGTCGGGGTGAGCACGACAAACTCGTCCCCACCGAGCCGGGCCACCATTTCCTGTGGTTTCAGGTTCTCCTTCAGACGGCGTGCGACCTCGATCAGCACTTCATCGCCGACGCTGTGTCCCTGGGTGTCGTTGATCTCCTTGAAGTCATCCAGATCGATGAACAGCAGCGAGAACGGTTTGCGGGTCTTCCCGGCATCTATCAGGTGACGTTCGAGGTTGCCCAGGAAGTTGGCCCGGTTGGGCAACTGGGTCAGGTCGTCGAACAGGGCCAGCTGTTCGATCCGCGAAAGCTGCGAGACCTGCAGCGAGATGTCCTGCACGGTACCGACCACGCGGACCGGCTTGCCGTTCTCCAGCAGGGCCCGGCCGCGCTCGCGTAGCATGCGCAAGGGATGCCCGGGATGTTCTACCCGATAGCGGACGTCATAGGTGACGCCGCTGGCCAGGGTCGAGGCGAAGGCGGCATCGACTTCGGCACGGTCGGCCGGATTGACCCAGTAGCGCAGGCGTTCGTACCCGTTCTTCTCCTGGGTCTGTTCCAGATGCAGCATCTCCTGCGCGCGCGGGCATCCGTTCAACGGGCCTTCCGGCAGGAACAGCTCCCAGCGTGCAAGCTGCGCCAGATCATGTGCCTCGGACAACAGGGCTTCGCTCTCGCGCAACGACGATGTGGATTTGGATAGCGCATGGCGATCGGTGAAGACATAGGCGTTCATCGCGATGCCCATGTCCAGAAACAGCCGCTTGATCACCGACTGCATGGCCGCTGCGTAAAAGCGCGGATCCTCGGTCAGGATCGGCTCCAGCGAGTGGGTGATCTCGCTGAGCAGCTGGCTGCAGGAGCCCAGATACCAGTGCGGTTCCAGCCCGATATGGTGGTGGACCATGCCGATACGCAAGCGGTTGTCGACGTAGGCTGCATCCACCGGTGCGCAGAACAGCTCGCGCAGGTAGTGCTGCTGCATCCCGCGCAGGCGGTCGAGCTGGCGCCCGTCCTGGATGTAGGAGCCGGTTTCAGCAAACGCGCCCACATGGGCGTAGAAGCGGTCGATGTTGTGCTGGGAGCAGCTCTGGATGTAATCCCAGGCCTGGTTGAGGTTGCGTTGATCTTCGGCGTTGTATTTCAGATAGGCCAGACGCAGGTCGATTTCAGCTTGCGGAATCTCTGGCGTTCCACCGGAAAACGGTGAGCTGGGTTTTGGAAAATCCATCTTCAAACCTGTTGGAAACTAGAGCGTAGCAAGTGGGGTGTCGCGGATGGCTGTCGACGGCGGCAGGGCCTGCAGATGGAAGCGGCCGGTCTGGGTATGCAGCTCCCGTGCGGCCTCGTGCAGGGCCTCGGCGGCGGCGGCGTTCTGCTCGGCCATGGCGCTGTTCTGCTGGGTAAAACGATCGATCGTATCGATGGCAACATCGACTTCGCGCAGGCTCTGGCGCTGCTGCCCGGCATCCGCGGAGAGGATGCCCAAGTCATGGTCTATCAGCCCCGCGGCCTCGGTGATGTCCCGCAGTTTCGCTGCCGCGTCGGCAACCAGCGACTGGCCGTGCAGGACGCCCTGCGTCGATGCCGTCACGATCCGGTTGATCTGTTGTGCGCTCTCGGCGCTGTGCTGCGCCAATGCCCGTACCTCACTGGCGACCACGGCAAAGCCCTTGCCATGGACGCCCGCGCGGGCCGCTTCCACGGCGGCGTTGAGTGCCAACAGATTGGTCTGGAAGGCGATCGCGTCGATCTGTTTGACGAAGTTGGCGATCTGGGTGTTATCCCGGGCCATCGTGTCGATGGCATGGGCCACCGCGGTGACCATGTCCTGTCCGGACTGCGATTCCGCGTTGATCCTGGCGGCCTGCGCAGTGATCGCATCCAGTGCGCGGTTGGTCTGTTGCAGATGCACGCCCAGATGTTTGACCGCACTTGCCGACTCCTCCAGCGAAGCCGCCTGGGCTTCGGTGCGACTGCTGAGCTCGCTGCTGCTGGCGGCGATCTCGCTTGCCGTCTGCAGCACCGCCGCCGATGACACCTGGATGGACCGGATCATCTGCGCCAGATTGCCCGCCGCGGTGTTCAGGGCCACGTGCAGTTGCTGGAAGACACCCTCGGCGTGCTCATCCAGCCGGCTGCCCAGCTCGCCGCGGGCCAGAGCAGTGGCCACGCCAACGGCACTCGTCATCGGGGCATGCACCGCCTGCATCATCGTATTGAGCAGCTCGGCCAGTGCCTGCATGCTGCCTTCATAGTGCGCGGGCTGGAGCCGGCCATCCAGGTCGCCATGGCCGACGCGGCGCACCAGCTCGTGTACCGCGTGGATGTCGTCCCAGATGGCGAAAGCCCCCAGATAGCGGCCGTTGCCATCACGGATCGGCATGGCATCCAGTTCCATGCGCATGGGCCCGATCTGCAGTGACGCCGATATCTTTGTCCGCGTGTTGCGCAGCGCCTCGCGCTGGTGCTGCGGATGCCGGTGGAAGATATCGATACTGCGACCGACCAGCTGCTCCGGATCGAAGTCGGGGAAACGATTGCGCATGGCTTCCAGGTTGCGCTGGAACATGCGCTTGAGTGCATCGTTGACGTACACGATGGTGCTGTCGGCATCGGCCAGCATCAATTTGGCGGTCATGTTGTCCAGTGCGGTGCGCAGGCGCAGTTCGCTATCGGCGGCCTGTGCCCAACGGGTCTTGTCGGTCCATTCCACCGCGTAGATGCTGGTAGTCCCGTCGGCGCCGGCGATCGGGGTGATGGCCAGGCCGAACCGTGCGCTGCCGACACGGATGTCGGTCAGGTGGCGCCCTGTGAGCTGTCGCAGCTGGAGGTGGCGCGCCGCCGGATCATGATGGAAGCGGTCGATCGAACTGCCCACCAGCGTCGCCGCGTCAAAATCGGGAAATTGCTGGCGCAGTTCTGTTTCCAGGCTGGCCAGCATGTTCCGCAATGCCGGGTTGACCGCCAGGATGAAGCCATCGGCATTGGCGACCATCAGGCAGGTGCTGGCGCCATCGACAATGCTTGCCCACAGCGCGGGCGACAACGATTGGATACCGGCGGCGCGCCTGCGCGGCCAGAATGCTCGGATCAGCGCTTTCAAAGGACCCCCTCCCTTTATCCGGCGAGGCTATGAAAGGCCGACGCGCTCCGCCAGCGGGGTTTCCCCCTCCCCCTGCCCGGGGCTGCCGCAGGCGGATGACGCGGGTGGCCGTGCTGGCGACGGGCAGCGCACAAAGCCGTATGCACGGCGCTGCGCGCGGCTTAAGCTAGCGGCGCAATGCGATAGGTCTGCACGTCACCTTCAGGGGCCGCGTATGTGGGTGGGTATCGCCATATGGATAGCAGCTGATCGGGGAGACAGTGGTGGAAACGGCACGTTCGGTGGTGGAATTCTGGCGGGCGGCAGGGCCGCAACGCTGGTTCGCGCGTGACGATGCGTTCGATGCGGCATTCCGCGAGCGCTTCCTGGACACGCACTACACCGCTGCCCGGCGTGGCTGTGAGGACTGGCTGCACGACGCCGAAGGTGCCCTGGCGCTGCAGATCCTGCTGGACCAGTTTCCGCGCAACTGCTTCCGCGGCACCGCCCATTGCTATGCCACGGATGGACTGGCACGGCACTACGCCATGCGCAGCATCGAGGAAGGGCTGGACCGTGAGCTGACACCGCAGCTGCGGGCCTTCATCTACCTGCCGTTCGAACACTCCGAAGATCCGGTCGACCAGGACCGCTCGGTGGCGATGTTCGAAGTGCTGGGCGATCTGGAATACCTGCGCTTTGCCGAACTGCACCGCGACATCATCCGCCGCTTCGGCCGCTTCCCGCACCGCAACGCGGTGCTGGGGCGGATTCCGACCCCGGAGGAGCTGCACTTCCTGGCCGAAGGCGGGTTCGCCGGCTGAGTCCGCAGCCGGCACGGTTTACCCAAAAAAAACGCCGGCAATGCCGGCGTTTTCTGGTTCTGCTGTGGCCAGTAGCCGATCAGTACTTCGGTACGCTGTTGTCCACGTGCTCCGACCAGGCATCGATGCCGCCGGTGATGTTGAACACGTTGCTGAAACCCTTGGCGCGGAACTGTTCGGCGGCCTGCGCGCTGCGGCCACCACGGTGGCATAGGAACGCCAGCGCGGTGTCCTTGGGCAGGGCTTCGAGCCTGGCGCGGTTGTCGCCGTCAAAGGTTTCGAAGGGCGCGTTGATCGCAGCGATGGCGCGCTCGTCGGCCGGGCGCACATCCACCACAGTGATGCTGCCGGCGCGCAGCTGGTCATCGGCGCTGCGGACGTCCAGCTCCTGCACCGCCTTGGGGGCGTTGGGGTTGTTGATCGCCAGACCCTGGCCGCGGATGTCGTCCACCCAGTCGATGGTGATGCCTTCGGCGCGGCGGGCGCTGGAGACATCGAACTGCACGCGCAGGCCATTGGATTCGGCGGCAATCGCGTTGGGATCGTGCGGGGCCAGCTGGAAGTTCGGCTGGAAGTTGGCATCGATGCTCAGCTGCAGCGCGGCACCGGGGGAGTCGGCCAGCGCGCCCTTGAGCATTTCCACCGCCGCCGGGGTGACGGTGATGGTCGGCGGGGTGCGGTCCGGGGCGGCCACACCCAGCAGGCTGCTCAGCTCGCCGCTGTTGGCCATCTGCAGGATGATGTCGCTGCCGCCGATCAGCTCGCCGTCCACGTACAGCTGCGGAATGGTCGGCCAGTCGCCATAGAGCTTGATGCCTTCGCGGATGTCCTGGTCGGCCAGCACGTTGACATGACCGAATTCCACGCCCAGATCCTGCAGCGCGCCGACGGCCTTGGCCGAAAAGCCGCATTGCGGCATGGACGGCTGGCCCTTCATGAACAGGACGACGCGGTCGGCGGCGAGGATGGATTCAATGCGCGAACGCAGGGCAGGGTCCAGGGACATCGGGAACTCGCAGAAGTGGTGAGGACTGCGGCTGATTCTACGCTGCATGGCATCATGGGGCATGACTGCCCCGGAAACCCTGTATCGCATTCCTGTGCGCCCCTGGCGCTGGGTGAAGTGGCTGCTGGCCTCGCAGCTGGGTGTGGCGCTGGTGTGGTGGCAGCTGGGCTGGGCCTGGGGACTTCCGCTGCTGCTGGCCAGCCACGGGCTGTTTATCGTGCCGGTGTTCCTGCCCAACAGCCGCTTCTACGCGCCGGTGCTCAGCCGCGTGCCCGGCGCGGAGGTGTGGCTGACCATCGATGACGGCCCCTCCGATGAGACCCCGGCGCTGCTGGATCTGCTTGATCGCCATGCGGCCAAGGCCACGTTCTTCATGGTGGGCGAGCGGGCAGCGGCGCGGCCGGAGCTGGTGCGCGAGGTGCTGCGGCGTGGCCATGAACTGGGCAACCACAGCCACTCGCACCCGCAGGCGCGCTTCTGGGCGCTGGGTCCGGCGCAGATGGCGCGCGAGATCGGCCAGTGCCAGCAGGCCCTGACCGCCATCGCCGGCACCCCGCCGCGCTGGTACCGCTCGGTGGTGGGCATGACCAATCCGTTTGTCGCCGCCGCGCTCAAGCGGCATGGCCTGACCCGGGTGGGCTGGAGTGCGCGCGGCTTTGACGGGGTGGGTTGCACTCCGGAAGGGGTGATGGCGCGGATCGCACCGGATCTGCAACCCGGCGCGATCGTGCTGCTGCATGAAGGCGCCGGGCATGGCCACACCCTGGCCATCATCGAAGCGTTGCTGCAGCAGCTGCAGGCGCGCGGCCTGCGTGCACGCCTGCCACAGCGAACGGCGTAGACTCGCCTCCCCGCCATGCCGGCGGTGTACCGGATCTGCACCATGCCTTTTTCCCCGCTCGGCCTGTCTCCTTATGTATCGCCCGCCCTGCAGCAGGCGTTGCAGCAGGCCGGCTATGCGGCGCCGACCCCGATCCAGCAACAGGCGGTACCGCTGGTGTTGAAGGGTCGGGATGTGGTGGCGCTGGCGCCGACCGGGTCCGGCAAGACGGCCGCCTACGTGCTGCCGGCGTTGCAGCGCTTCTTTGTGTCACCGCCGCGCAAGCCCCGCGTGCTGGCCCAGCTGGTACTGGTGCCCACCCGTGAATTGGCGCTGCAGGTGGCCGATGTATTCGCCACGCTGGGGCGTGAACTGCCGCGCAAACCGCATCTGGTGTGTGCGGTGGGCGGGGTGTCGATCAATCCGCAGATGATGGCCTTGCGTGGCGGTGCCGATATCGTCGTGGCCACGCCCGGGCGGCTGCTCGACCTGCTGGCGCACAACGCGTTGTCACTCAGGCAGGTGCAGTTGCTGGTGCTCGATGAGGCCGACCGTCTGCTGGAGCTGGGCTTCGGCGCCGAGCTGCGGCAGTTGCTGGCCGAGCTGCCGGTGCAGCGGCAGACCTTGCTGTTCTCGGCCACCTTCCCGGCCGATATCCAGGCGCTGGCCGCGGCCGGGCTGCGCGATCCGCAGCGGCTGGAAGTGGGCGCGCAGGCGCCAGTGGAGATCGAGCAGCGGGCGATCCAGGTCGACAGCGGCCGCCGTGCCGAGCTGCTGTTGTCGCTGCTGGAAGAACAGCAGTGGCCGCAGGTGCTGGTGTTCGTCGCCAGCATCCGCGAGGGCGACCGGCTGGCCGCGCAGCTGCGCAAAGCCGATATCAGCGCCCAGGCGCTGCACGGCGAGCTGTCGCAGGGCCGTCGCTTCGGCATGCTGCAGGCGTTCAAGGATGGCCATTTGCGGGTGCTGGTGGCGACCGATCTGGCGGCGCGGGGCATCGATATCGCGCGCCTGCCGGTGGTGGTCAATTACGAATTGCCGCGTGCGCCGGCCGATTACCTGCACCGCATCGGCCGGACCGGGCGGGCCGGGGAGAAAGGCCTGGCGGTGAGCTTCATCGATGCTGCGGCGATGCCGCACTGGTGTCTGATCGGCAAGCGCCACGGGCTGGCGGTGACGGTCGAGGTGCTGCCCGGCTTTGTACCGCAGCAGGCGGCACCGGCGCCAGGCGTGGTGGCCGATAGCAATGGCGGCATCAAGGGCCGCCGGCCCAGCAAGAAGGACCGCCTGCGCGCGGCGGCGGCCGCCAAGAAGGCCGGCTGACGCGCCGGCCTTGCCCGGTCAATCTTCGAAGTCGTTTTCCGGTGCCACCGCCGGCTCCGCGGCCGGGCGCGGGCTGCGCTTGGCCGGCTTGCTCAGCACTTCCACATAGAACTGGGTGTTGCCGGCGGCGACCAGCGCGTCGATGGCGCGGAACAACCCGTCATACGCCACCGGCTTGGCGGACGCTTCGTCCACGCCGAGCTTGCTGTCGAAACCCCAGGTATCGGCGCCGGCCGGCAGCGCTTTGCCGCGCTCACGCTTGGTGTACTTGCGGATGTCGTGCTTGCTGGCTTCCAGCAGGCGGTCCGGATGTTTGCCTTCGATATCGAGGCGGTAGGTCTTCTTCACGGGAATCTCGTTGCGGTGCCGGCCCGGGACGGGCGGCGGAGGGAATGGGCCAATTATCGGCGCAAATGGGCCGGCCGTGGCTGATCGCGCTGCGCGACCAGCAGCCAGTTGTTGAATGGGGTGTTGCCGTACAGCGGAGTGAGGCGCACCGACAGCCCGGCCTGCAGCAGCAATGCCTTCAGCGATTCGGCATCGGGATAGTGGCGTGGACGGAACTGCATCCAGCCGATCAGGTTGGCGGCACGGTCGCCCAGGCGCGAGATCCGGCCGCGGCGGCTGTCATCGGCCAGGGCCATGCGCAGCACCAGCCGCCCGTCGCCCTCCAGCATGCCGGCGGCGTGGCGCAGCAGCGACTGCTGCGCCGGGGCCGGAAGGTATTGCAGGACATCCAGAATCGCGACACTGCCGCGGTGTTCGGGCAGGGTGGTGGCCAGGTCCATCACCTCGAAGCTGGCGCTGGCCAGCGCGGCGCGACTGGCCACCGTACTGCCACGGCGGATCTTGGCCGCATCGTTGTCGACCCCGCGGTAACGCATGCTCTGTCCGTCCCGGCGCAGGGCGTGGGCCAGCAGGCCCAGGCCGCAGCCCATGTCCAGCACAGGGGCGCGGGTGCCGCGCAGGGCCTGCAGCACGCCGGGGTAAAGCGGGTCGCTGCGCAGCTTGCCCAGGGTGTAGTAATAGTCCCAGCGGTTGCCCCAGGGCCGGGTCGGCGCGAAGGCGCGGGCGATGACGCGCGCGTCCTCGGACGTCATGGCCGGGGAGTCGTCGCGCGTACTCACTGGGGCTGCGAGGCCGCGAGCAGGCCCCTGGCGACCGGCAGCGCCACTTCCATCCAGCGCCGGTACATCTGCGCCGACGGATGCAGGCCGTCGTCGACCAGCATGGCCGGCTGGTCGCCGCCATCACGGCTGACCGGGGTGATATCGACGAAGGCCACGCCGTAGTCGCCGCAGCAGGCACGGGCGGCGGCGTTGAAATCATCGATGTCCTGCGCGACCTGGGCGGCATCGCGGCCGTTGTCGCGCGCGTAGGGCGTGAGGCCCCAGTCGGGAATGGACAGCACCAGCACCCGGGCCGGCAGCTCGTCGGCCAGGGCGATCGCGCGCTGCAGCAGCTGCTCGAACTGCTGGCGGTACTCGGCCAGCGGGCGTCCGCGGTACTGGTTGTTGACCCCGATCAGCAGGCTGACCAGCGCGAACGGCCCCTGGGGCGCAGCCTCATCGATGGCCGCGGCCAGCTCGTCAGTGGTCCAGCCGGTGGTGGCGATGACCTGCGGGTCGGCCAGTGGCACACCCTGCGCGCGCAGCGCCGCGGCCAGCTGGAACGGCCAGGTGCCGGCGGCCGGCACGCCCTCGCCGATGGTGTAGGAATCGCCCAGCGCAAGATAACGGGCGGCAGCGGTATCGATCGCGTTCATCGCCTTCGCTCAGCCGGTTGCGGCATTGCGGGGTTTGAGTGTGACTACCTTGGTCACCGCGTCGGCGCGGCGGGCCAGCAGTTTGTCGATGCGGGCGAACACGTCGCGCATCACGCCGGCTTCCGGCAGCAGGGTCACGCGGAAGTGGTTGCGGTAGGGCACGTTGAAGCTGGAACCGGGCACCACCAGCACGCCTTCTTCTTCCATCAGCTGCAGCGCGAAATCATGGTCGTCAAAGCCCTGCGCGGCCGGGCCGACCACCGCCGGAAACGCGTACAGCGCCCCGGCAGGGGTGACCAGCGACAGGTGCTCGCTGGCGGCGCAGGCCTCGATCACCGCGCGGCGGGTCTCGTACAGGCGGCCGCCGGGGCTGCACAGCGCGGTGATGGTATCCGGGCCATTGACCGCCGCCTCGATGGCGTACTGGCCGGGGACGTTGGCACACAGGCGCAGCGCGCTGAGCAGGTCCAGCGCGGCGCGGTATTCGCCCAGCTGTTCGCCGGCACCGGACAGCAGCATCCAGCCCACGCGCCAGCCGCAGGCGCGATGCACCTTGCTCAGGCCGCTGAAGGTCAGGCACGGATGATCGCCGGCCAGCGGCGCGACCGGCTGGAACTGCGCGCCGTCATACAGGATCTGGTCGTAGATCTCGTCCACCAGCAGCAGCAGGTTGTGCTTGCGGGCGATGGCGACGATCTTCTCCAGCAGCGCCCGCGGGTAGCTGGCGCCGGCCGGGTTGTTGGGATTGATGAGCACGATGGCACGGGTGCGCGCGGACACCAGCGCCTCCATCTCCACCGGGTCGGGCAGGAAGCCGTTTTCCGGCTTGCACTGGTAGTACACCGGGCGGCCGTCGTTGAGGATGGTCGCGGCCGACCACAGCGGGTAGTCCGGCGAAGGCACCAGCACCTCGTCGCCCGGGTTGAGCAGGGCGCGCAGCGACAGGTCGATCAGCTCGGACACGCCGTTGCCCACGAACACCCGGTCAGCCACCGCATCGGGCGCGCCGCGGCGGGCATAGGCGGCGGCGATGGCTTCACGCGCGCCCGGCAGTCCCTGCTGGTGGGTGTACGGATCGGTGCGGCCCATGTCATCGGCGATCGCGTGCTGCAGGTGCTCAGGCGCGCGGAAACCGAAATTGCCGGGGTTGCCGATATTGAGCTTGATTAGCCTGCGCCCTTGCGCCTCCAGCTCCCGCGCTCGCCGGGCCAGTTCACCACGGATCTCGTAGCGGACTTCGGACAGGCGTTCACGGGTCGCAAGCGGTTTGGCAGAGGTTGACATTTCTCAGAGCCGTCAAGGGCATGGACACCGCATGGTAGCGGAATTGTTGCGATGCGGGGCAACGGTTCCATTCCCAACAATTCCCAACAATCAGCGGCGCAACTGCCGCGCAAACCGCGCCTGCGCAGGGCCTTTTCCCCCTGCGACCACCGCCTTGGCGGGAGTCGATGCCGCAGCCCGGTAGAATTGGCCGATGACAGATTCCATCGACTTCACCGCGTTGCGTCCCATTGGCTGGCCCTGGCCCGGCGCGCCGGAAGATCCGGCCTGGCAGGGGCTGTTCGCCGCGCATCCGCAGGCCCGTCCCGGACGGGTGATCGAGCAGCACCGCTCCGGCTATGTGGTGGCCGACGCGCCCGAGGCCGCGATCAAGACCGAATCGCCCCCGGAATGGCAGCGGCCGCGCTTCCCCAGCCACGAGCGCGCGGCGGTAGGCGACTGGGTGCTGCTGGAAGGCAAGCGCATCGTGGCGCTGCTGCCGCGGCGCACCTCGATCAAGCGCGGCGCCGCCGGCGAGCATTACCACCAGCAGGTGATCGGCGCCAACATCGATACGGTGTTCATCGTCTGCGGGCTGGATGCGGACTTCAATCCGCGTCGCATCGAGCGTTACCTGCTGCTGGTGGGGGGCGGTGGCGCCGAGCCGGTGGTGGTCCTCACCAAGGCCGACCAGACCGAATACAGCGACGATGCGCTGGAGGTGCTGCAGGATCTGGCCGCGCAGCAGATCCCGTTGCTGGCGATCAACGGCAAGGATCCGGCCAGCGTGTCCGCCTTGCATCCGTGGCTGGGGCCGGGCCGCACCGTGGTGCTGGTCGGTTCCTCCGGTGCCGGCAAATCGACCCTGACCAACACGCTGCTGGGCGAGGAGCGGATGAAGACCGCCGAGGTGCGCGGCAATGACTCGCGCGGCCGCCACACCACCACCCATCGCGCGCTGATGCCGTTGCCCACCGGCGCCTGTCTGATCGACACGCCCGGCATGCGCGAGCTCAAGCCCACCGGCGAGGAAACGCTGGCCGAAGGCGGTTTTGCCGATATCGAAGCGCTGATCCTGCAATGCAAGTTCAGTGACTGCTCGCACCAGACCGAGCCCGGCTGCGCGGTGCAGGCCGCGATCGAGCGTGACGAGATCGATGAGACCCGGCTGGAGAGCTACCGCAAGCTGCGCGAGGAAGTGGCCGCCGCCGCCGCCAAGCTGGCCCAGCGCCAGGCCGAGCAGGCCACAGAGCGGAAACGCAGCGGACGTGGCGCGCAGTGGCGTCCGGTCAACAAGGGCAAACGCCGCTGACCGGCAGCGGCCACTGATCGAGGTTGGGGGGTATGGGCAACGCAATCACCGCCAATGATCCGGCCATCGTCCACCATGCCGCGCTGGATGCGCGGATGGTGCAGGCGGTGAAAGGCCTCCGCCTGTTGACCCTGACCAGCTGGCCGGCGTCGATGCAGGCGCCATTCCTGGACAGCGTGGCCCGCGGCAATCCGCGCCTGCCGCAGGTGCGTTACCCGCAGCACGATTTCAGCGACGCCCGTCGCGAACTGGCCGCCATCGAGGCGGCCGTCGATGAATCACATCCGCTCGGGGCCTATCTGCGTGATTCGGTGCGCAGCTGGGACCAGGCCGCCAGCCTGCTTGAAGCACTGGGCACGCCGGCGGTGGATCATTTCTCCAGCCAGCTGTTCGGCGTGCCCGAGCAGCCGATGCCTGGCAACGGCCCCAGCACCCGCGAGGCGGCGCGGCATTTCATCCAGATCGCGCAGGAGCTGGACCACGAGCTGCTGGCACCGGAGGAAACCGTGCCGGTGTCGGCCACCGCGCTGCAGTTGCAGTTGCAGGCCGATCTGGATGACTTCTTCGATGGGCGCGTTATCAGCGTGGAGCTGGACGCGGGGCTGATCGCCAAGGCCGCCGCCGGTGCCACCCGCATCCGCCTGCGCAGTGGCGCCTGCTTCAGCGCCTACGACCGCGCGCAGCTGTTCCACCACGAGGCGCTGGTGCATTCACTCACCGCGCTCAACGGCCGCGAACAGGTGCTGCTGCCCAGCCTGGGGCTGTCCTCGCCGCGCATCACCGCCACCCAGGAAGGGCTGGCGACGTTCGCCGAGCAGATCACCGGCAGCATCGACATCCAGCGGCTCAAGCGGGTGAGTCTGCGGATCGAGGCCATTGCGATGGCGCGCGACGGGGCCGATTTCATCCAGGTGTTCCAGTACTTCCGTGATGCCGGGCAGACTCCGGATGAAAGTTTCTCCTCGGCGCAGCGGGTGTTCCGCGGTGTGCCGACCCGCGGTGGGTCTGCCTTCACCAAGGACACCGTGTATCTGCGCGGGCTGGTGTCGGTGCACACCTTCTTCCGGCAGATGCTGCGCGATGAAAAACTGCAGGTCTGCCGCTGGCTGTTCGCCGGCAAGATGACCCTGCACGATGCGCAGGCGCTGGCGCCGCTGTTCGAGGCCGGAGTGCTGGCGCCGCCGCGCTGGCTGCCGGGCTGGATCCAGCGCGCCAACGGGCTGGCCGGGGTGTTGGCGTTTTCGCTGTTCGCCAACCGGATCCGCATGGACCAGCTTGGCGAACGCTGAGGCCTTCGCCCGGAACGCGCTCTCAGGGCGTGCCGAGCAACTGTGCGATGGCGCGCTCGCCGCTGCCCATCGCCAGCGTCCAGCCGAGCATGCCGTGGCCGAGGTTGCAGCCCAGCCCGTCGCCGAGGTCGCGGATGACCGGCGAGGACCACGGTGTCACCGGGCGCAGGCCGGCCCAGTGGCTGGTGAGGTGGTCGTAGTCGGCGGCCTCCGGCAGCGAGGCCCGCGCCATCGCCACCAGCTGTGCCAGCCGCGCCGGTTCCGGCGCCGGGTTCCAGTCGTTGAGATCGGCCAGACCGGCCACGCGGATACGCTCGCCGAGCCGGCAGAACACCAGCTTGCGTTTGGTGTCGGTGATGCTGACCTGCGGCGCATTGGCGCCACATGGCGCGGTGAACGAATAGCCCTTGATCGCCATCAGCGGCACGCGGATGCCGGCCGGGCGCAGCAGCCGGGCACCGTCGATGCCGGCGCAGACCAGCAGCCGCGGTGCCCGCAGCGCCTGTCCATCGGCTGATTCCAGCTGCCACTGGCCGTTCCTGCGCTGCAGCGAACGGGTGTCGAAATCGAACCGGGTCTGCACGCCGTACTGGCGTTGCAGTATTTCCAGCAGTCCCAGGCTGAAACGCCATGGATCGCCGGCCTCCTCCTCGGGCGAGTACACCGCGCCGGCCAGCCACGGCGCACCGCTCAACGCCGGCTCGATGGCGCGGGCCCCGGCGGCATCCACCAGTTGCTGCTGCACGCCGTAGGGACGCTTGAGCGCGATCATCGCCGCCGCACCCTGCACGCCTTCTGCGGTGGGATACAGGTGCAGCTTGCCGGAGACGGCGTGGTCGAAGGCGATCGGGTGCTGCTGCAGCAGCGCCTGCATCGCCGCGCGCGACTCCAGCGCCAGTTCCAGTGTGGCCAGCGTGTTTTTGTGCAGACTGCCCGCATTGGCCTGGCGCAGGAAGGCCACGCCCCAGCGCAGGAAATCCGGATCGGCCGACCAGCGGGTGCGGAACGGGCCATTACGGCCGAACGCCATTTCCGGCAGCTGGCGCCAGGTGGCCGGGCCGGCCATCGCGTCGGTATAGGCGTAGCTGAGCTGGGCGCCGTTGGCGAAGGAGGTGCCCAGCGCCGGACCGGCGTTGCGATCGACCAGCAGCACCGCCAGGCCGCGCCGGGCGGCCGCCCAAGCGCTGGCCAGACCCACCACGCCGGCACCGAGGATGATCAGGTCAGGACCGGAGGACGCGGGGGCTGCAGCGGGAGAGGTCATGGTGAAGGCGGCTACGGTGTGAGCGTTGCTTCACATTGTCGCGCCATATCCGTGCGCATGGCACGGATATGGCGCACGGAACCGGTCGCTCAATGCGGCCAGAAGTTCAGGAAGCCGGTGATGATCAACGCGTTGATGAAGTCGATGAAAAACGCGCCCACCAGCGGTGCCACCAGGAACGCACGCGGTGCAATGCCATAGCGCTGCACCAGCTTGCGCATCACCGCCATGGCGTTGGCGGTGGTGCCGAGCATGAAACCGATGAAACCACCGCCCATCACCGCCGCGTCATAGTCGCGGCCCATCAGATAGAAGATCGGCACCGCGAACAGCGCCACCACGCCGACCTGGATGATCAGGTTCACCAGCAGCGGCACGCCCAGACCGGCCAGTTCCCACAGTTTCAGGTCCATCAGCGCCATGGCCAGGAACAGCGCCAGGCAGATGTTGCCGATCAGATCGGTGGTGGGTACCGACAGCTTGATCCAGCCGGTGGCGTCATCGATGTTGCGGATCAGCGCGCCCACCAGCATCGCGCCGATATAGCCGGGCAGGGTCAGGCCGATGTGGGTGAAACTCTGGCCCACCCACGCGCCGACCCACATCGCCATCAGCAGCACGACGATGCTCTTGAGCGAATCGAACTCGCGGGCCGCTTCGCTGGGATAGCGCAGCAGGATCGACTCATCCACGTCCTTTGCGCCACTTTCGCCGCGGCTGCTGGGGGTGATGACCTTGAAGCGGCGCAGCAGCACGGTGATGACCGGTCCGCCGACGACGCCACCGCAGATGATGCCGGCCATGGCCGCAGTGACGGCCAGGGTCTCGGCGCCCTGCAGGCCGGCCTTCTCGAACAGCGGCGCGAACGCCAGGCCGGTGGCCGGGCCGCCAGTCAGCGTGGCCGAACCTGCCAACACGCCAAACATCGGGTGCAGGTCGAACATCCAGGCCACGCCGATGCCGATCAGGTTCTGCAGCACCGCAAACAGCGCCGCGATCACCAGGAAGGTCATCACCTGCCGGCCACTGATACGCAGCAGCCGCACACTGGCATTGATGCCCAGGGTGGTGAAGAAGGCCACCATCAGCGGGGTCTTGAGCGTGGTGTCCAGGGTGAACAGCGTTACCTGCTGGCTGTGCGCCCACCATACCGCCAGCGCCACCAGCAGCCCGCCGATGACCGGCTCGGGCAGGTTGTAGCGGCGGAGAAACGGGATGGCGCGGCACAGTGCGTAACCCGCGAACAGCGTCAGGCCGGCAAAGGCCACCGTCTGCACGGCATCGAGTTGGATCATGGAACAGGTACCTCTACCAACGGGACACGGACTTTGTCCGGCTCAAGAAACAATATCAATAGCAGGTAGAGGTGGTTGCGGCGGCATTTCCGCCACCGGGTGGCGCTGGAATCGCCCGGCTCGAAGCTGAATGGGGATGGCTTGCGATGCGTGCAGCGCCGGCCCCGCGCGCGCTGTGGGGGTTTGCCGGCGGAACCCCCACAGCGGTTTGCGGCCTGCGGCTGGGTGCGCGCCTGTTCGCAGTTCGAGCGGCCGGGTGCGCCCCGCTGCGGAAAGGCGCCGCGCTGCCGGCGGCTCAGTCGCGCGGTGGACGCTTGTAGGCCACGCAGTCCACTTCCACCTTGCAGTCCACCACCATGCGGCTTTCCACGCAGGCACGGGCCGGCGGGTGCTCGCCGAAATAGTGTTTGAACACGCCGTTGAAGGCGTAGAAGTCGCGCGCGTCGTCCAGCCATACGCCGCAGCGCACCACATGCTCGGGGCCGTAGCCGGCCTCGGCCAGGATCGCCAGCACGTTGCCGATCACCACGTGCGACTGCTCGGTCACGGTGCCGGCGACCAGCTCGCCATCGCGCATCGGCACCTGGCCGGAGACGAACAGCCAGCCATCGGCCTCCACCGCCCGCGAGAACGGCATGTGCTGTTTGCCCTGGCCGACGCCGCCTTCGGCGCCATAGCGCTTGATGTCACTCATGGGTATTCCTTTCTATGTATGAGGTGTACCGGGAAGTTGCGCCGGTTCAGGCCGCTGGCGCCGGTTCCGGATGGATGAACCGGCCCGGGCGGGCGGTAACCTGGCGGCCGTCGTAGGCCAGCCGGCCGTTGACCCAGACCGCGTCGATCCCTTCGGCGGCGCGGATCGGATCGTGGAAGCTGGCGGTGTCGCGCACCCGGACCGGGTCGAACAGCACCAGGTCGGCCCACCAGCCTTCGCGGATCTGGCCGCGGGCGCCCATGTGGAAGCGCGAGGCCGGCAGCCCGGTCATCTTGTGCACGGCGGTGTGCAGCGGGAACAGCTGCTCGTCGCGCGCGTAGTGGCCGAGCACGCGGGGGAAGGTGCCCCACAGCCGCGGGTGCGGGCGCGGATCGCGCGGCAGACCGTCCGAGCCGATCATCGTCAGCGGGTGGCTGAGGATGCGGCGCACGTCGGTTTCGTCCATGCAGAAGTAGACCGCGCCGGCCGGCTGCAGACGCACGGCGGCCTCCGTCAGCGGCAGATGCCAGTCGGCGGCGATCTCGGCCAACAGCCGACCGCCCTGGTCCGGTTCGGACTCGGACCAGGTGATCAGGATGTCGTAGGCATCGGTGACCTGCTTCAGGTCCAGGGTCGAGGCGCTGGCGGCGTAGGGATAGCAGTCGCAGGCCACGTCCTGCCCGGCCGCGGCGTGCTGCAGGTGTTCCAGTACCTCGGCGCTGCGGCCCCAGTTGTCCACGCCTGCACATTTGAGATGCGACACGCGGACCGCGGCTTGCGGCGTGCGCGCGGCATGGAGGGCTTCATCCATCGCCGCGAGGATGCCGGCGAACTCGTCGCGCAGGTGGGTGGCGTAGAGCCCGCCAGCCGGCAGTTCCCCGGCCAGTGCATCCACCTCGGTGGACGGGGCATTGAAGGCCGAGGCATAGGCCAGGCCGCTGCTCAGGCCCAGCGCGCCGGCGGCCAGGCTCTCGCGCAGCTGCGCGCGCATGGACGCGATCTCCTCCACCGAGGCGGCGCGATCCAGCCGGTCCATATGGTTCTGGCGCAGCGCGGTGTGGCCGACCAGTGCGGCCACGTTCACCGCCGGGGCGGCCGCTTCCACCGCACGGCGGTAGCTGGCGAAATCCGGATAGCGGAAGTCGGGTGCATCGCCGAGCAGGTTCATCGGATCGGGCACCTCGCCGCGCACCCGGACCGGGCTGGCGCTGATCCCGCAATTGCCGACCACCACGGTGGTCACACCCTGCGAGAGCTTGCTGGTCATGTCCGGGTTGCGGATCACTTCCAGGTCATCGTGGGTGTGTACATCGATAAAGCCCGGCGCCAGCGCGCGACCGGCGGCGTCGATCACCTCACCGGCCGGGCCGGCGAGCCGGCCGATGGCGGCAATGCGGCCGCCGTTGATGGCCACATCGGCGCGGACCGCGGGCCGGTCGTTGCCATCGAAGACGAGGGCGTTGCGGATAAGGAGCTCGTACACGGATCAGTCGCCCAGGGGCAGGCGCGAATCGCCGCCGCGGTAGCGGTCCAGCGCCAGCTTGATGCGGCGCAGGTGCTCGTGGTTGTCGCTGGCGTTGTTGAGCGCGACGGTGGTGGCCAGCACGTCGATGGCCAGCATCATCGCGTAGCGCGAGGCCGAGGGTTTGAACACGAAATCCGTTTCCTCGATGCTGATCGGCAGCAGCCAGTCGCTGCGTTCGGACAGCAGCGTGTCGGCGCGGGTGATGGCGCCCACGCGCGCGCCATAGGTACGGGCGATGTCGATGGCCGAGACGATCTCCGGGGTGATGCCGCTGACCGACAGGGCCAGCACCACATCCTTCGGACCGAGGGTTGCGGCGATCATCTTCATCGTGACCGCGTCGCTGCAGGCCGAGATCGGCAGGCCGAAACGCATCAGCCGGTTCTGCATCTCCTGCGAGAACACGGTCGAGCAGCCACCGATGCCGAACACATGGATGCGCCGGGCCTGGCACAACGCGTCGGCCAGATCCTGCACCACGCTTTCCTTCAGGTTGGCCAGGTTGTGGCGCAGGCTGGCTTCGATGTCATCGCAGATCTGCGCATACAGGGCTGAGACCGGCGGCGCGTTCTGCTGTTCGAGGAAGCGCTTGCCGACCGCGCCGGCCGAGGCCAGGCGGGCGCGCAGTTCGCGCACGTGTTCGCAGCCCAGGGTCTTGGCAAATCGCGAGATGGCCGCGGCACTGACGTCGGCGCGATCGGCCAGCTCGGTGACACCGTACTGGGCGGCAGCGTCCACATCGGCAAGGATGGTGTGGGCGATGCGGGCTTCGACCGGGCTGAATTCATGCAGCCGCTGGCGTAGTTCGTAGACGATATCGAACATGGTGGAGGTCATCGGTTCAGAGCACCGCGGCAAGGGCCATCACCAGCAGCAGCGCGGTGATGGAGATGAGGGTTTCAAGCACGGTCCAGGTCTTGAAGGTCTGGGCCACGCTCATGTTGAAGTATTCCTTGACCAGCCAGAAGCCACCGTCATTGACGTGTGACAGCACAACCGAGCCGGCGCCGGTGGCCAGCACCAGCAGTTCCGGGTGCGGATAGCCCAGCGCGGCGGCGATCGGGGCGACGATGCCCGAGGCGGTGGTCATCGCCACCGTGGCCGAGCCGGTGGCCACCCGCATCAGCGCGGCCATGGTCCAGCCCATCAGCAGTGGCGACAGGTCGAAGCGCTGCGACAGGCCGATGATCTCGGTGGCCACGCCGGTGTGGACGAGGATGCCGTTGAGGCCGCCGCCGGCACCGACCAGCAGGGTGATCGCCGCGGTCGGGGCCAGGCACTCCTGCGAGAACTTCAGGATCTGCTCGCGGTTGAAGCCGCGCATCAGGCCCAGGGTGACAAAACTCATCAAGGTGGCGATCAGCAGCGCCACCACCGAGTGGCCGATGAAGCGCAGGCCGTGGTTCAGCGCCGAGCCCGGCGTGGCGATCTGGTCGGCCCAGCCGCCCAGCAGCATCAGCCCCACCGGCACCAGCAAGGTGGCCAGGGTGATGCCGAAACCCGGCAGCTGCTCATCGGGAATCCGGCCATGGCCTTCATCCAGCAGCGCCGCCTCCATCGGGTTGTGCGCCGGCAGCTGCACCCGCGGTGCGACGAACTTGGCGAACACCGGGCCGGCCAGCGCGGCGGTGGGCAGGCCAACGATCAGCGAATACAGCACGGTGCGGCCGACATCGGCCCCATAGGCCTGCACCGCCAGCATCGCCGCCGGGTGTGGCGGCACCAGCCCGTGCACCACCGACAGGCCGGCGACCATCGGCAGGCCGACCAGCAGCAGCGGTACGCCGGTGCGGCGGGCGACGTTGAGCACGATCGGGATCAGCAGCACGAAGCCGACCTCGAAGAAGATCGGCAGGCCCACGCAGAAGGCGATCAGCATCATCGCCCAGTGCACGTTCTTCGGCCCGAAGCGGGCGATCAGGGTGCGCGCGATGCGTTCGGCGCCGCCGGATTCGGCCATCATCTTGCCGAGCATGGTGCCCAGCGCAACGATCAGCGCGATATGCCCCAAGGTCTTGCCCACGCCCTGCTCGTAGGCCGGCAGGATTTCCGGGGCCGGCATCCCGGCCAGCAGCGCCAGCCCGACCGAGACCACGGTGACACTGATGAACGGGTTGAGCCGGTAGCGGGCGATCAGCACGACCAGCGCCAGGATCGACAGTACCGCGTAGATCAACAGCAGGTTTCCATTGCTCATGCGTACAGGCCGGGTGCGTGGATCAGAACTGGGTGGAAATGGCGTCGACGACGGTATAGGCGTCATCCACCACCAGCAGATGGCGCCACTTGTCGAAGGTCAGGCACGGGTGTGAGATGTCGAAGCACAGCATGTCGCCCACGCGCAGGTCGTCCTGGTCGCCGACGTCGAGGAAGGCGTGCTGGTCCATCATCGCGGTGATCTTCCAGTGCCCGGCTGCGGCAACCGGTGCCGCAGTGCCCGGCCGGTAGTGCAGCGCCGGTACCGGGAAGCCGGCATCGAAGGCGGCATCGCGCTTGCCCAGGGCGATGATCGCCTTGCCCGGCTCCGGGCGGGATTGCACGTAGGCCCACAACTGCAGCGCCGGTTGCAGGCTGCTGCCCATCTGGCGCGCCACCGGGTTGCTGGCATGGATGCGCTTGGCCGCGTCGCGGTAGATACCCACGTCATGGGTGAGGTAGCAGCCCGGGCGCAGCACCACCTCGATGCCCGGATCGCCGGCCAGTACCGAAAACTCCTCGGCGACCACGTCGAACCAGGCCGAACCGGCGCCTGAAACCAGTGCCGGCCTCCGGGCCAGCGCGCCAGCCTGATGCAGCTGCTGGAAGGTGGTCACGGTGTGCTGCAGGATCGCGCGCACCCCGGCCTCATCCGGCGCCACGCCTTCGTAGACTTCCACGCCGGCCAGCTGCACGGCGTCCGGCCAGCGGGCGAGTTCGGCGATCACCGCGTGGACCTGCGCCGCATCGCGGACACCGGTGCGGCCGCCGGCGGCGCCGATCTCCAGCAACACGCCAACGCGCAAGGCCTGCGGCCGGAAGTACCCGCCCAGCGCAGCGACGTTGTCCGGCGAATCCACCAGGCAGAACAATTCGGTGCCGGCATCGCGCAGCAGTTCGGCGACGATGGCCATGTTGGCCTTGCCCACCAGCTGGTTGGCCATCAGGATGCGCCGCGCGCCGGCCAGCCACGCCTCGCGGGCCTGGGGCGCCGTGGCTACGGTGATGCCCCAGGCGCCGCTTTGCAGCTGCAGCCGGAACAGTTCCGGGCTCATCGTGGTCTTGCCGTGCGGTGCCAGGTGCACGCCGTAGGCGGCGGTGAAGCGGCGCATCCATTCCAGGTTGTGCAGCAACGCTTCATGCCTCAGGACGGCGGCGGGCAGGCTGACGTCCTCATGCAGGATCGACCAGCCCTGGGCGCTGGCGTCTGCAATACCCAGGGCCGTGGCGGACACGCCGATGCCCTTGCCACGCAGCGGGGCGGACGTGTGCTGAAATAATTTTTTATCCAATGCGATACACCCGGGCGACAAGCGCTGGCCACTGAAGCGGGAGCTGTCTATGTACCAGATATCGCCGCGAGTGAAAAATATTTTCGCATATTGCTGCATGGCAGCATATGAGAAGGGTGACGTTTGTCCTGAATGGGGACCTGCTGGAAACCGCTAATGTCGGCGCCGAGTCGCTAGAATCGACGGTTCAGCCACTGCAAGTCCCGTCGATGTCCAAAGAAGATTTCAAGCAGGCCGCCCTCGAATACCACCGCATCTCGCCCCCGGGCAAGATCCGGGTCGCGGCGACCAAGCCCATGTTGACCCAGCGCGACCTGTCGCTGGCGTACTCGCCCGGCGTGGCGCATGCCTGCGAAGCGATCGTGGCCGACCCTGCGCAGGTGAGCGAACTGACCGCCCGCGGCAATCTGGTGGCGGTGATCTCCAATGGCACCGCGGTGCTGGGTCTGGGCAATATCGGTCCGCTGGCCAGCAAGCCGGTGATGGAAGGCAAGGGCGTGCTGTTCCAGAAGTTCGCCGGCATCGACGTGTTCGATATCGAGGTCGACGAGAACGATCCGGACAAGCTCATCGACATCATCGCCTCGCTGGAGCCCACCTTCGGCGGCATCAACCTGGAAGACATCAAGGCGCCGGAGTGCTTCGTCATCGAGCGCAAGCTGCGCGAGCGGATGAACATCCCGGTATTCCATGACGACCAGCACGGCACCGCGATCATCGTCGGTGCGGCGGTGCTCAACGCCATGGTGATCACCGGCAAGAAGATCGAAGAGGTCAAGCTGGCCACCACCGGCATGGGCGCGGCCGGCATCTCCTGCGTGAACATGCTGGTGCAGCTGGGCCTGAAGCCGGAGAACATCCTGGCCTTCGACCGCGACGGCGTGATCCACACCGGTCGTACCGATCTGGATCCGGAAAAGGCCCGCTACGCCCGCGATACCGACAAGCGCACGCTGGCCGAAATTGTCGATGGTGCCGATATCTTCCTCGGCCTGTCCGCCGGCGGCATCCTGACCAAGGAGATGGTTGCGACGATGGCGCGTGATCCGGTGATCTTCGCGCTGGCCAATCCGTACCCGGAAATCCTGCCCGAAGACGCCAAGTCGGTGCGTCCGGACGTGATCATGGGTACCGGCCGTTCGGACTATCCGAACCAGATCAACAACGCGCTGTGCTTCCCGTATCTGTTCCGTGGCGCGCTTGATGTCGGCGCGACCGGGATCAACGAGGAAATGAAGATCGCCTGTGTGCGCGCGATTGCCGCGCTGGCGCGCAAGGAGGCCTCGGATCTGGGCGCCGCCTACGGTGGCGAATCGCCCAGTTTCGGTCGCGACTACCTGATTCCGCGTCCGTTCGACCGTCGCCTGCTGGTCGAACTGTCCGCCGCGGTGGCCCAGGCGGCGATGGATTCGGGCGTGGCAACCCGCCCGATCGCCGACATGGCCGCCTACCGCGACAAGCTGGCGCAGTTCGTCTACCGCACCAGCCTGTTCATGAAGCCGGTGTATGACCGTGCCCGCTGCGACAAGCAGCGCGTGGCCTATGCCGAGGGCGAAGAGGAAGTGGTGCTGCGCGCGGTGCAGAACGTGATTGACGAGGGCGTGGCTTTCCCGATCCTGATCGGCCGCCCGGAGGTGATCGAATCGCGCGTGGAGCGCCTGGGGCTGCGCATGCAGGCCGGCGTGGACTACGAGATCACCAACATCAACGATGATCCACGCTTCAACGAGTACTGGCAGTACTACCACGAGATGACCGGCCGCAAGGGCGTCACCGTGGCCGCGGCCAAGAACCTGATGCGCTCGCGGCCGACGCTGATCGCGGCGGTGATGGTCGCCCGCGGCGAAGCCGATGCGATGCTGTCGGGCCTGGTCGGCCGCTTCCACAAGAAGCTGGGCTATGTGCGCAGCGTGATTCCGCTGGAAGCCAAGGTCAGCTCGACCTCGGCGATGACCGGCGTGATCAACAACCAGGGCGTGTTCTTCTTTGTCGATACGCATGTGCAGGAAGACCCGACCGTCGAGCAGATCGTCGAGTCCACGCTGCAGGCGGCCTACCGCATGAAGCTGTTCGGCATCGAGCCGAAGATCGCGCTGCTGTCGCATTCGAACTTCGGCAGCCACGATTCCAAGGACGCGCTGAAGATGCGCCAGGTGCGCGAGGCGCTGCTCAAGCGCAATCCGCGTCTGAACGTGGATGGCGAGATGCAGGGCGATACCGCGTGGGACGAGGCGCTGCGCGAGAAGCTGCTGCCCAACAGCACGCTCAAGGGTCGCGCCAACCTGTTCGTGCTGCCCAACCTGGAAGCGGCCAACATCGCCTACAACCTGGTGCGTGTGTTCACCAACGGCGTTGCGATCGGGCCGATCCTGATGGGCATCTCCAAGCCGGTGCATATCCTCACCAGCAGCGCCAGCGTGCGCCGGGTGCTGAACATGACCGCGATCGCCGCGGTGGATGCGCAGATCCGCAAGCAGATGGAAGCCGAGCGCGGCAACGGCTGACCGGGCGGTTCACCGCCTATCCAAAGGGACCGGGCATTGCCCGGTCCCTTTCGTG
Organism: Stenotrophomonas pictorum JCM 9942; assembly: GCF_001431585.1. Classification (NCBI taxonomy): domain Bacteria; kingdom Pseudomonadati; phylum Pseudomonadota; class Gammaproteobacteria; order Lysobacterales; family Lysobacteraceae; genus Stenotrophomonas; species Stenotrophomonas pictorum. Next base: position 59,562 of record NZ_LLXS01000005.1, read on the forward strand.
TTTCTGGGGCCGGCGCTGCTAGAATTGGCTTCTCGCAATCCAGTTCCGTGCCTAGCCATGAGCCATACCGCCAACGCGCCCGCCAACGCCGAAAAGCGTTACACCGTGCACCGCGCCGACCTGCCGCTGAGCTGCCCGACGCCGGAAATGGCGCTGTGGAATTCGCACCCGCGCGTGTACCTGCCGATCGAGAACGAGCCCAATGGCGAGGCCGCGTGCCCGTACTGCGGCTCGGTGTTCGTGCTGGCTGATTGATCCTGCCGATGCGCCGCCTGACTGTGGTGCAGTTGCTGCCGGCGCTGCACTCCGGCGGTGTCGAGCGCTCGACGTTGGAGATTGCCCAGGCGCTGGTCGCCGCCGGCCACCGCGCCATCGTGGTGTCGGCGGGTGGACGCCTGGTGCAACCGCTGCTGGACAGCGGTGCCGAGCATCTCACTCTGGAGATCGGCCGCAAGTCGCTGCTGACGCTGCGGCACGTGGCCAGCCTGCGCCAGCTGTTTGTCGAAACCGGGGCCGATATCGTGCATGCGCGCTCGCGGCTGCCGGCGTGGCTGGGCTGGTACGCGTTGCGCGGGTTGCCAGCCGCTCAGCGTCCGCACTGGGTGACGACGATGCACGGGCTCAATTCGCCCGGGCGCTACAGCGCGATCATGGCCAGTGGCGAGCGTGTGATCTGCGTGTCGCAGACCGTGCGCGACTACCTGCTGGCCAACTATCCGCACACCGATTCGGCGGCGCTGCGGGTGATACCGCGGGGAGTGGATGTCGCGCAGTTTCCGCGCGTTGCCCGTAGTGATCGCCGCGCACGGCTGGCGGTCGCCGCGCAGTATCCGCTCCTCGCTGGCGATGGCCCCCTGCTGCTGCTGCCCGGTCGCGGCACGCGGTTGAAAGGGCATGCCTACGCGTTGCGGCTGCTGACGGCGTTGCGTGGCGAGGGTGTGCCGGCGGTGCTGTGGATGCCCGGTGCACGTGAACCCGGTCGCGAGGCCTATGTGCGCGAGCTGGAGCAGTCGGCGCAGAGGCTCGGCGTTGCCGAGGCGCTGGTGATCAGCGAGCCCACGTCCCGTATCGCCCAGGCCTACGCCGCCAGCGATCTGGTGCTGCAGCTGTCCGACAAGCCGGAGGCGTTCGGACGCACCGTGCTGGAGGCGCTGTCGGTCGGGCGTCCGGTGCTGGGCTGGAACCATGGCGGTACCGGGGAGCTGCTGGGACAGCTGCAGCCTTCTGGAGCGGTCGTGCCGGCAGACGAGGCCGCATTGCTGCAACGGGCACGCGCGCTGCTGCTGCATCCGCCGGCGTTGCCCGCCCGTATGCCTTTCACGCTGCAGGCGATGCAGCGCGCCACTTTGGATGTCTATGGTGAACTCGTTCGCTGATGCCGCTTCGCTGCCGCCCGCCGCGCGTCTTCCGGGGCGCTGGGCGCCGGCCTGGGTGATCGCTTTCGTCGCGCTGTGGCCGGCGCCGGGGATCGCCGAGGCGGTGCTGGTGCTGGGCGCGCTGTTCACGGTGGTGCGCCTGCTGCAGCTGCGGGCAAGGGGTGGCATCGCGCCCTTGCTCAGCGTGCCGGCGTGGGCGCTGACCGGCGTGCTGTTCCTGGCCTACTGGTTGCCGCAGCTGTTCTCGGCGATGGACGCGGCCGATCCGGCCAAGGCCTGGGGCAAGGTGGCCGGCGGGCTGCGCTATCTGCCCTTCATGTGGCTGGTGGCCGTTGCCGTGGCCACCAGTGGTCGGCGGCGGACGACATTCATCGGACTGGCGGTGATCGTTGGACTGTGGACGCTGGATGCACTGGCGCAGGCGCTGTTTGGAACCAGTCCACTGTTCTGGTCAATGGACCAGCTCAAGTGGCTGATCAATGGCCGCGGTCTGTGCAGTGCAGAAGACCTCGCCGCAGTAGACCGGCTCAGTGGCGTGTTCGGCCCCTGCAACCTGAAGTTCGGTCAGGTGCTGGCGAGCATGGCGCCGTTCGCACTGTTTGCCGTGGCCGCACGTTGGCGGCGCTGGGGCTGGCTGCTGGCGGCGGTATTGATCGGCGCGGTGGTGGTGCTGGCCGGTTCGCGCGCGTCGTGGATCACCTATGGCCTGGTGCTGCTGTTCTCGGGCTGGCGCCTGCTCGGTGGCAAGTGGATGGCGCTGCTGCTGCTGCTGCTGGCCGGCGTGGTGGGCGTGGCCGCACTGGGGGCCGGCTCACCGCAGGTGCGTGAACGTATCGCGCGGACCACGCTGGCGCTCAGTGGCGACCGTGCCAGCGTGAACGAGGCGTTGTCCGGGCGCAGCCAGATCTGGGGCGCAGCCCTGTGCATGGTGCGCGAACATCCGGTCAACGGGGTGGGCACGCGTGGCTTCCGCGATGCCTGGCCGGAGTGTGATCCGGCTCCTGCGCAGACCGCGGCCTGGGGCCAGGGGCCGGCGCTGCACGCGCATCAGATCGTGCTGGAAATCCTTGCCGAAACCGGTGTGGTGGGCCTGCTGCTGTGGCTGGCCGGGGCGGCGATGGCACTGCGTGCGTGGCGTTATGCCAGTGCCGCCGCGCGGGAGCGTGCGCGGCCGGCGGCACTGGCGCTGGCGGTGACGGTGTTCCCGCTGAACACCCATCTGGCGTTCTATTCGGCGTTCTGGGGTGGGCTGACGCTGCTGCTGGCGGCCCTGTACGCCGGCGCGCTGCTGGCCGAAGAGCCGGGCGGCGCGCGCTGAGTGGTGACGCCCGCGGTGCGGGTGTCAGTCGTAGAAGTGGCTGCGGCCTTCGGGCTGGCGCTTGAAGCGGCGGTGGATCCACAGGTACTGGTCCGGTGCCTCGCGCACCATCTGCTCGATCGCGGCATTTACCCGCGCGGTGTCGGCGACCGGATCGTCGGTGGGGAAATCTGGCAACGGAGGCGCGATCTTCAGCACATAGCGGCCACCGACGCGGCGATGGAAGAACGGCACCACCGCGCAGCCGGTCATGCGCGCGAACTGGTGGGTCGCGGTGATGGTGGAGGCAGGCATGCCGAAGAACGGCACGAACACCGAATCCTTGCCGCGCATGTCCTGGTCGGGCGCGTACCAGAGAACTCCGCCCTTCTTCAGATGGCGCACGGTGGGGCGGATGTCTTCGTTGGCGAACATCGCGCAGGCGTACTTCAGCCGCCCGCTTTTGACCGCCCACTCCATCACCGGGTTGCGGTACCTGCGGTACATGCCGGCCAGCGGCACGTGATCACACAGCAGCCGGCCGCACATTTCCAAGGTCATGAAGTGCCCGGACACCAGCAGCACGCCGCGGCCTTGGGCCTGCAGGGCGCGCAGATGTTCCAGGCCTTCCATTTCCACCTTCGGGCGGATGACCTCGATGCTGCCCCACCAGGCCCGGGCGAACTCGAAAACCCCCACGCCCAGCGCATCGAAGCTGTCGCGCAGCAGGCGCTGGCGCCACGCCTGGTCCTGTTCGGGAAAGCACAGTTGAAGGTTCACTTCCGCCGCGCGGCGGCGGCTGCGGGCCAGGTGCAGGGCCAGCCAGCCGATGCCTCGACCCAGTGCGCGTTGCAGCGTCCATGGCAGGCGCGCGGCCAGCGCGGCGATACCCAGCCAGGCGAAGGTCGGCCAATGCCGGGGATCGCCCAGCGAAGGGCGGGTGGCGGTGGTGGGAGAATCGGACATGGGAGGATTCTAAGTGATGCATGACCCAACCGGTTTTGCCATGCGTTGCAGCGGCCGCTCCCGTATCCTTCCCGCATGCGCAAGGATCCCGTTGAAATATTGCTGCGCGGTCTGTATTCGGCCGTGTTGTATCTGTTGTTGCCGATCACGGTGTACCACCTGGTGTGGCGCGGGTTCCGGGTGCGCGAATACTTCAAGCGTTGGGACGAGCGCTATGCCTCGTATCCGGAAAGTGGCAGCGAGCCGCGGGTGTGGCTGCATGCGGTGTCCGTGGGTGAGGTGAACGCCGCCGCGCCGCTGGTCAACGCGCTGCGGCAGCAACGTCCGGATATCCGCTGGATCATCACCACGATCACCCCGACCGGTTCGCAGCGGGTGCGTGCGCTGTGGGGCGATGCGGTGGATCACGTCTATCTGCCGTATGACGTGCCGGGCAGTGTCGGGCGTTTTCTCGAGCACTTCCGGCCGAGTCTGGCGCTGATCCTGGAAACCGAGCTGTGGCCGAATCTGCTGTTCGGCTGCCGTGATCGCGGCATTCCCGTGTACATCCTCAACGCGCGCCTGTCGGCGCGCTCGCTGAAGGGCTATCGCCTGCTGCGGCCGCTGGTGGGGCGTGCATTGCGCACGGTGACCTGCGTGGCGGCACAATCGCAGGACGATGCCGGGCGTTTCATCGCGCTGGGGGCAATGCCGCAGCAGGTGCGCGCGCTGGGCAACCTGAAATTCGATATCCATCCGCCGGATCCGTCGGCGGTGCGGGCGGCGTTCGGCCGCCATGTACCGGCAGATCGACCGGTGTGGATCGCCGCCAGCACCCATGAAGGGGAAGAGCAGGCGGTGGTCGACATCCACACGCGTCTGCTGGCACGGCATCCGCAGGCGCTGCTCTTGTGGGCGCCGCGCCATCCGGAGCGGTTCGCCCGGGTCGAGGCGCTGGCGCGCGAGCAGGGCTGGCAGGTCGCCACGCGCAGTGCCCAGCAGTGGCCGCCGGCCGGCACCGGGGTATTCGTGATCGACACCCTGGGCGAGCTGATGGCGTTCTATGCCTGCGCGACGGTGGCCTTTGTCGGTGGCAGCCTGCAGCCCATTGGTGGGCACAACCTGCTGGAGCCGGCGGCGATGGGAACCGCGGCGGTGACCGGGCCACATCTGCACAACTTCGCCGAGATTTCGAAGCGCATGTCCGAGGCCGGGGCGGTGCGGATCTGTGCGGATGGAAACGCGGTGGCGCAGGCGATCGAGCACCTGCTGGACGACACCGTGGCGCGTGAGCGCATGGTCCAGGCGGGGCGGGCCCTGGTTGCCAACGGTCGCGGGGCGCTGGAACAGACCCTGGCGCTGATTGGCCCGGCGCTGCCGGCACAGGCCTGAGATTTTCCGAACCGCCGCACCCATGCAAAAGGCGGGCCGAAGCCCGCCTTTTGCGTTCCATCGGATTGGCGTGGGCGGTTACTGCACGCTTTCCGGCTGCAGCTTGGCCTCGGCATCCTGGGTGAGCAGGCGGTTGATTTCCTGCACCTCGGCCACGTCCACCGCGCCGACGGCCTGGCTCAGCTGCAGACGGCTGAGCAGGAAGCTGTAGCGAGCCTGTGCATAGTCCAGCTGTGCCTGGAACAGGGTGCGCTGGTTCTGCACCACGTCCAGCACGGTGCGGGTGCCAACCTCCAGGCCGACCTGCGAGGCGTCATAGGCACTCTGCGCCGAGACCACGGCCAGGCGGCGTGCTTCAACCTCGCTGATCCCGGCCACGACCGTCTGCCAGGCGTTGCGGGTGTTGCGGTCCAGTGCGCGCTTCTGCTGCTCGTACGCATCCTGGGTGATGTCACGCTGGGCCAGTGCCTGGCGCACGCGCGACTGGGTGGCGCCGCCGGCGAAGATCGGCACGCTCAGGGTCAGGCCGATCGAGTTGCTGGTGCTGTCCGGCGTACGCGAGGAGCCGCCGATGCTGTCGCCCCAGCTGGCGTTCTTGCCCCAGGCACCGCCCAGCGACAGGGTCGGATAGTGGTTGCCGCGTGCAGCCGAGACGTTGGATTCGGCCGCGCTGACCTGCAGTTCCTGGGCCTTAAGGGCCGGGTTCTGCGCCACGGCTTCGGCCACCAGCTGGTCGACATTGCTGCGGTTGGCCGGCAGTTCCGGGCGGAAGTCCTCCGGCAGGCCGCGCAGGCCGCGGACCGGCTGGCCGGTCAGCTCGGTCAGCGCCTGATAGGCGTCTTCCAGCGCATTGCGGGCCAGGATGGTGTTGGCGCGGGCCTGGTCGTACTGGGCGCGGGCTTCGTGGACATCGGTGATCGGGGCCAGGCCCACTTCCAGGCGCTTGTCGGCGTAGTCGAACTGCTTCTTGGCCGCCGCCTCGTTGGTCTGCGCGGCGGTCAGCGATTCGATCGCCACCAGCACGTTGAAGTAGGTCGTGGCCGAACGCACGATCAGATCGTCATTGGCCGAGTCCAGGGTGAAGTCGGCCGCCTTGCTGATGTCGCGCTGCGCCCGCAGGGTGGCGAACTGGCTCCAGTTGAACAGGGTCTGGCTGCCGGAGACGCGGTAATCGCGGCTCTTGCTGGTGCTCGAGCCGCTGACGCCGTCAAGTTCCACCCGTGAGCGGTTCAGCGAGGCCTCGCCGTTGATCTGTGGCAGCAGTGCCGCGCGCGCCTGCACCTGGCCCTCCTTGGTATACAGCCGGTTGGACTCGGCGGAGGACAGCTGCGGGTCGCCGTTGCGGGCCATTTCGTAGACCTGCAACAGGTCGGCGGCATGGGAGGTCAGCGGGGTGAGGGCGACGGCCAGCGCAAGGGCGAGGGATCGGCGAATCATTGCGGCTTCCTTGGACGTTTCAGAGTTGGAATTGCGGGGCTGGAGCGGCGCCCAGCAGATAGTCGATATCGGTTTCAAACAGCGATTCGATGCTGCCGTCGGCCTTGACCAGCACCGCCTCCATCACCGGGGATTTGCCCTGGATGACGAACATGCGGCCGCCCGGGCGCAGCAGCTTCAGCAGCTGGGTCGGGATGGTTTCTACCGCGGCGGTGATGCAGATGGCGTCGAAGTGGCGCTCGGTCTGCCAGTTCAGGGCATCGGCAACCTCGATGCGCACGTTGTTGCCGAGCTTGGCCGCGTCCAGGCGCTGACGCGCGGTTTCGGCCAGTTCCGGATGGATTTCCAGGCTCAGCACTTCGCGGGCCAGATCGCCCAGACAGGCGCTGATGAAGCCGCTGCCGGTGCCGATTTCCAGCACTTCCTCGCCCGGCTGCAGCGCCAGTGCCTGCAGCATGCGACCTTCGATGACCGGCTTCATCATCTTCTGGCCGTGGCCGAGCGGCAGCTCGATATCGGCGTAGGCCAACGCGCGGTTGGCCTCGGCGACAAAGGCCTCGCGCGGCAGCCGCGCCAGAACGTCCAGCACGCGGGTGTCCAGCACGTCCCAGGGACGTATCTGCTGTTCAACCATCATTTCGCGGGCGTGGGAGTAATCGATCGTCATGGGAAGCTCATCATTCCGGCGCAGTGGGCCGGCCATTTTACCGGTTAGGAGTGGACGGTGCGGGGCAAGCATCGCTGCCACCCTGTGCGGTCCGCAGTGCCGGAAGTCATCGGGACCTCCGGTTCGTTCAGGTTGTCAGCGCGGCGCATAGGCGCGCAGGAAGAAATCGACGCAGGCGGCGATATGCGCGCGGGCATCGGGTACCGCCGGTGCCGAGCACAGGCCGCACATCATATGGGTATGCACTTCGCCCTTGATCAGGCAGAAGAACTGGCGGGCGGCCAGTGCCAGGTCATCGATGACCAGTTCCTGGCGGGCCACGCGGGCGCCCAGGAAGTCGGCCAGCGCCGCTTCGGTCCGCGCCGGGCCGGCCTGCCAGAACATCTGGCGGATGCGGTCGTCGGTGTCCGGGGTCATCATCATGCGCTGGGTGGCGATGGCCGCGTCGCTGCTGATCAGCGTGAAAAACGCATCGCCGATCCCCAGCAGCTGGTCGCGCAACGGGCCTTCGTTATCGGTCACAAACAGCTCGTCGGGCATCATCTCCACGCACTTGGCCTGGATCGCTTCGGTGAACAAGGTCTCCTTGTCACCGAAATGGCTGTACACGGTGAGCTTGGAAACGCCTGCCGCGGCAGCGATGCCGTCCATGCTGATGCCGTTGAAGCCCTGTTCGATGAACAGTTCCTTGGCCGCATCGAGGATCGCCGCGCGCTTGCCCAGGTCCTTGGGACGACCGGGGCCGGCGCCACGTGCAACGGGCTTCTCGGGAGCGTTGGCGGACGAGGAGGAAGACATCGTTTAATACTAGACCAGCTGGTTCGATATTTATACTATACCGTGTCGTTCAGTAATGGCGGTGACGTCCCGGCCGCTTCCCTTTCCTCCCGCTTCTGCGACCCCTCCGATGAAAAACGTTCGATGGATTGGCGTCATCCTGCTGCTGGCCGTGCTTGGTGCCTGTGGAAAGTCCGAACCCGCGCCGGTGGCGCCGGTTCCCGTGCTGGTGGTGCATCCCGGCGACAGCGTGGGGGCGGGCATCAGTGCTTTCCCGGGTGAGGTACGGGCCCGCGAGGAAACGGCGCTTTCGTTCCGGGTCGGCGGCAAGCTGCTGCGCCGGCATGTCGATGCGGGCGATCAGGTAAAGCGGGGGCAGCTGCTGGCCGAGCTGGATGTGGCCGATTACGCCTTGCAGGCCCGCGCCGCGCAGGCGCAGTACGCGGCGGCCGAGGCGGATCTGGTGCGTGCCCGGGACGAACAGAAGCGCTACGAGACGCTGGCTGCGCAGCAGCTGGTGAGCCGCTCGGCGCTGGATGCGCAGACTGCGGCATTCAAGGCCGCGCAGGCCCAGGCCAACGCGGCCCGCTCCAATCTGGAGGTCGCCCGCAATCAGGCCGCCTACGCGGAATTGCGCGCTCCCGAAGACGGCGTGATCGCCAGCCGCCAGGCCGAGGCCGGACAGGTGCTCGCCGCCGGACAGACGGTCTACACGCTGGCGGCCGCCGGCGCGCGCGAGGTCGCCATTGCGCTGCCGGAAAGCGGCATCCGTGACTACAGCGTCGGCCAGGCGGTGCAGGTCGAGTTGTGGAACCAGCCGGGCCGGCGGTGGCCGGGCAGCATCCGCGAGATTGCACCGGCGGCCGATGCCTAGGCGCGCACCTATGCCACCCGCGTGGGTCTGGCGCCGGAGGCATGGGGCCAGGTCGAGCTGGGACAGAGCGCGCGGGTGTTCATCGCCCATGAAAAGAACGCGGGATTGACGGTGCCGCTGGCGGCCGTGCAACAGGGCAAATCAGCGCAACAGGCCAGCGTCTGGGTGGTGGATCCGGCCAGCGCCACCTTGCAGGCGCGCGCGGTGTCGCTGGGCGCCTATGGCGCGCAGGACGTTCCGGTGTTGTCGGGGTTGAAGGCCGATGACTGGGTGGTGGCCGCTGGCGGCCATCTGCTGCGCGAAGGACAGGCGGTGATCGCGGTGGACCGCAAGAACCAGCCGGTGATCGCGCCGGCTGCTGCCGCCAAGCAGGGGGAGTGAGGCGTGCGCCGCTTCAATCTTTCCGAATGGGCGCTCAACAACCGCCCGCTGGTGCTCTTCGTGATGATCGCCATGGCGGTCATCGGCGCATGGTCCTACAAGCATCTCGGCCAGTCCGAGGATCCACCGTTCACCTTCAAGGCGATGGTGGTGCAGACGATGTGGCCAGGTGCCACCGCCGAGCAGGTCTCGCGGCAGGTGACCGAGCCGATCGAGAAGGCGCTGATGAACACCGGGCAGTACGAGTTCATCCAGTCGTACTCGCGACCGGGCGAATCACAGGTGATCTTCATGGCGCGCGATTCGATGCGCTCCAAGGATGTGCCCGAGCTGTTCTACCAGGTGCGCAAGAAGGTCGGCGACATCCGCGGCACGTTGCCGGCCGAAGCCGTGGGGCCATTTTTCAATGACGAGTTCGGCGACACCTTCGGCAACATCTACGCGCTGACCGGCAAGGGCTTCGATTACGCGCTGATGCGCGACTACGCCGATCGCATCCAGCTGGAGCTGCAGCGCGTGGCCGATGTGGGCAAGGTGGATCTGCTCGGCCTGCAGGACGAGAAGATCTGGATCGAGCTGTCCAACACCAAGCTGGCCACGCTGGGCATCTCGCTGCAGCAGGTACAGCAGGCGCTGGCGCAGCAGAACGCGGTGGCACCGGCCAGCTTCTTTGAAACCTTCAGCGACCGCGTGCAGCTGCGTGTGAGCGGTCAGTTCGACTCGGTCGAGGCGATCAGGCAGTTCCCGATCCAGGCGGGCGACCGCACGATCCATCTGGGCGATATCGCCCAGGTCAAACGCGGCTTCGCCGATCCGGCCTCGCCGAAGATGCGCTTCATGGGCGAGGAGGCGATCGGTATCGCCGTGGCGATGAAGCAGGGCGGCGACATCCTCCAGCTGGGCGCGACGCTGGATGCCGAGTTCGGGCGCTTGCAGAAGACCCTGCCGGCGGGGATGGAGCTGCGCAAGGTGTCCGACCAGCCGCATGCGGTGGAGGAATCGGTCGGCGAGTTCGTGCAGGTGCTGGCCGAGGCGGTGATCATCGTGCTGCTGGTGAGCTTCTTCTCGCTGGGGCTACGCACCGGGCTGGTGGTGGGTGTGACCATTCCGCTGGTGCTGGCGATGACCTTCTTCGTCATGCACTACTTCGATATCGGCCTGCACAAGATTTCACTTGGCGCGCTGGTGCTGGCGCTGGGCCTGCTGGTGGATGACGCGATCATCGCGGTGGAGATGATGGCCACCAAGATGGAGCAGGGCTACGACCGCCTGCGTGCGGCCAGTTTCGCCTGGACCAGCACCGCCTTCCCGATGCTGACCGGCACGCTGATCACCGCCGCCGGTTTCCTGCCGATCGCCACGGCCGCCTCGAGCACGGGCGAGTACACGCGCTCGCTGTTCCAGGTGGTGACCATCGCGCTGGTGGTGTCGTGGATCGCGGCGGTGCTGTTCATCCCTTACCTGGGTGACAAGATGCTGCCGGACCTGCACAACCCGCAGCCGCCCAAGCCGGGCAGCCTTGCCGGACGCTGGCATGCGCTGCGGCTGCGCTGGGCCGACCGCAACCCGGCGCTGGCCAACCTGATCAAGCCCAGACAGCTGGCGCACGACCATGACCCGTACAAGAGCGCGTTCTACCAGCGCTTCCGCCGCTTCCTCGACGCCTGTCTGCGCCGGCGCTGGCTGGTGATCTTCGCCACCATCGGCCTGTTCGTGTTCTCGCTGGTGATGTTCCGCTTCGTGCCACAGCAGTTCTTCCCGGATTCGACCCGGCCGGAACTGATGGTGGATATCGAACTGGCCGAGGGCGCCTCGCTGAAGGCCACCCAGGCGCAGGCGGAGAAGTTCGAGGCGTTGCTCAAGCAGCGCCCCGGCATCGCCAATTTCGTCGGCTATGTCGGCAGCGGGTCGCCGCGCTTCTACCTGCCGCTGGACCAGCAGTTGCCGGCGACCAATTTCGCCCAGTTCGTGGTGCTGGCCGATGACATCCAGGCGCGCGAAGACGTGCGCCAGTGGCTGATCGATGAGGTCGTGCCGCAGTTCGGCGACGTGCAGCTGCGTGTCACCCGGCTGGAGAACGGCCCGCCGGTGGGCTATCCGGTGCAGTTCCGCGTCTCTGGCGAGCACATCGACCGGGTCCAGGCCATCGCCCGCCAGGTGATGGCGAAGGTGCGCGAGAACCCGCATACCACCAACGTCAACCTCAACTGGTCCGAACCGAGCAAGGTGGTGCGGCTGGTGGTGGACCAGGAGCGCGCCCGCGTGCTGGGCGTGAGCAGCGCGCAGATCGCCCAGTTCCTGACCAGCTCGCTGTCGGGCATGAGCGTGAGCACCTACCGCGAAGGCAACCGCCAGATCGGCATGCTGCTGCGCGGACCGGATGACGAACGTACGCAGCTGGACATGCTCGCCAGCCTGGCCATTCCCACGGCGGGTGGCACGTCGGTGCCGCTGTCGCAGGTGGCGAGGCTGGAATCCACCTTCGAGGACGGGATCATCTGGCATCGCGACCGCCTGCCCACGGTCACCGTGCGCGCCGATATCGGCGACGGCACCCAGCCGGTGGGCGTGGTGGAGCAGATCGTGCCGACGCTGGCGAAGATCCGCGAGGCGCTGCCGGACGGCTACCTGCTGGAAACGGGCGGCACGGTGGAGGATTCGGCGCGCGGCCAGGACTCGATCAAGGCCGGCTTGCCGCTGTTCCTGGCGGTGGTGGCGACTTTGCTGATGCTGCAGCTGCGCAGTTTCTCGCGGGCGGCGATGGTGCTGGTGACCGCACCGCTGGGCATTATCGGCGCAACCCTGTTCCTGCTGCTGTTCCGGGTGCCGTTCGGGTTCGTGGCGATGCTCGGAACGATCGCCTTGGCCGGCATGATCATGCGCAACTCGGTGATCCTGATCGACCAGATCCAGCAGGACATCGACGCCGGGCATGACCGCTGGCACGCGATCATCGATGCCACCGTGCGCCGCTTCCGGCCGATCGTACTGACCGCCCTGGCGGCGGTGCTGGCGATGATCCCGCTCTCGCGCAGCGCTTTCTACGGCTCGATGGCGATCTCGATCATGGGCGGCTTGATTGTCGGCACGGTGCTGACCCTGGTGTTCCTGCCGGCGCTGTACGCGGCCTGGTTCCGGGTACGCCCGGACGAAGCCGGCAGCTGAATCGACGATGATCTCCGGCCCCTGTGTCCCGCGCCGCAGGGAGCCGGGCACGGCGAATGTTAGATTGGCACGCCGGTGCACCGCCGGCGTGCCTGCAGGAGGCGGGTTTGGCGATTTCCCCACGTGATCGGTACTCCTGCCAACCGTGCGCGCCGGCGCGGCGGTGGACGCGGGTGTGGCTGGTCACGCTGGTGCTGGTGGTCGCCGGCTTTTTCCCGTCATGGGCCCAGGCCGGCCGGCACACCGTCGCCAGCTGGGACATGGCGCAGGGGCTGCCGCACAACCTGGTGCAGTCGCTGGCGCAGGGCACGGACGGCTTCATCTGGATCGGGACCTGGGAAGGTGTGGTCCGTTTCAACGGCCGCAGCTTTACCGTCTTCGACCGGCAGAACACCCCCGGGGTGGAGTTGTCCGGAATCCTGAGCATCCTTGCCGAGGCCGATGGCGCGATGCTGTTCGGAACCGCTTCCGACGGGGTCTATCGCTATCACAAGGGGGCGTGGCAGCCGCTGGGCGGCGCCGATGCCCGGCAGTTGTCGGTGGTGGCGATGCTGCGTGACCACGATGGCTCGCTGTGGATCGCCACCAATGAACGTCTGCTGCGGCTCTCGGTGAGTGGTGTGCTGGAAGACGCCAGCGCGGCGATGGGCTTGCCTGTCGTACCGGTCACCGCGCTGCGCCATGACCCGAGTGGCGGCATGCTGATCGCCACCGAGGTGGGGATCTTCCGTCTTGCGCAGCAACGCCTGCAGCCGTGGCGCAACAGCCAGGCATGGCGCGTGCGCGATCTGGTCGACGATGGTGCCGGCGGCTGGGTTGTGGCGGCCGATGACGGTATCCACTGGCTGCACGGCAACGGTCGCGTCGAACACCTCAAACGCGGCGAGCGGGTGGACGCGGTGCGCCGCGATGCTGCCGGTGCGCTGTGGATGAGTCTGTCCGCAGGCCGGCTCGAACGTTATGCCGATGGCGTGGTCGAGCGCCTGCCGGTGCATGGCCAGGTCAGTCCGGCGCTGATGATCGATCGTGAGGGACTGGTGTGGTCGGGTAGCACCGATGGCCTGTTCCGGATCGACGAGGGGGCGGCCAGCGGGCTGACAGTCGCCGATGGCCTGCGCTCGAACTATATTCGCGCGGTGATGCAGACCCCCGATGGAGCGATCTGGATCGGCCATTCCGAAGGGCTGGAGCGCCAGTACAACGGGCAACTGGCCAAGGTGCCGCTGCTTGCGGATGCGCAGCGCGATGCTTCGGTGCTGGCGCTGGCCCAACGCGACCAAACCCTATGGGTAGGCACCTACAACCAGGGCGTGTTCGCGCTGGACAGCAACGGGCGTATCCAGCAGCGGGTGACGCTGCCGGGACTCGTGCAGCCGCTCGTGCGCGCGCTGCTGGCCGAGGCCGATGGCACCGTGTGGATTGGTTGCGCCGACGGGTTGTACCGGTACCGTCACGGTAGCCTGCGCCACTACGGGACGCTGGACGGCTTGCCGCCAGCGGCGGCGGTGCATGCGCTGTACCGTGATCAGGCCGGCGTATTGTGGATCGGCACCAGCAACGGCATGGCCTCGCTCGATGCGGCGCAAAAGCTCCGGGTATGGCCGGCAAACGCGGCCGATTTCCCGGCGCGGTACGTGTTCGACTTCCTGGGCGATGCCAACGGCGACCTGTGGATCGCGACCGACCATGGCCTGCTGCGGCGTCGGGGATTGTCGATCCAGGCCTTCGATCACGCCCGCGGGCTGCCGCGCGACAAGATCTTCCGCATTCTCGATGACGGGCAGAACCATCTGTGGCTGTCCAGCAATCAAGGTGTGTTCCGCCTGGATCGCAATGATCTGGTCGGCGTGGCGGCCGGCGCGCGTGCGCAGCTGGCGGTCCACGTCGTGGATCATACCGACGGCATGCCCAGCCGCCAGACCAACGGCGCCTCCTCACCGTCCAGCTGGATGACCGGCCAGGGACAGCTGCTGTTTGCGACATCGGGCGGCTTGGCCGTGATCGATCCGCAACGCGTGGGACAGCAGCGTCTGCAGACCGCGCCGGTTGCCATCGAGAGCGTCATCGTCGATGGCGCGCAGCAGCAGATGCGTGAGCGCTACCAGCTTCCCAGCGAGGTCGAACGCATCGGGGTCGCCTACAGCGGGCTGGGCTTCCGCGCGCCGGACAAGATGCGCTACCGCTACCGGCTGGAGGGTTTCGACGCGGACTGGGTAGACGCCGATACACGCACCGAAGCGGTCTACACCAACCTTCCACCGGGCAGTTACCGGCTGCGCATACAGGCGATGGCGCTGCCGCTGGACTGGGCCGATGCCGCGCGGATTGGCGAGACCGTATTGACGCTGGAAGTGGCCACGCCCTACTGGCGGCGGCCCTGGGCACTGGCCCTGCTGGCGCTGGCGCTGATCGGCCTGGTAGTGGCACTCATCAGCTGGCGGACGGCCAGCTATCGACGCCGGCAGCGGCAACTCGATGACGAGATCGCGGTGAGGACGCAGGAGCTGAGCGAGAAAAACCGGGCGCTGGAGCAGGCCGATGCCGAACGGGACGCGCTGCTGAAACGGCTGGCCCATCAGGCCACCCACGATGCGTTGACCGGATTGCCGAACCGTCGCGCCGCCGACGCGCATCTGCAGCTGGCCTTGCGTGACGATCCGGCCTCGCCGTTGACCGTGGCGCTGGTCGATATCGACCACTTCAAACGCATCAATGACGTCTACGGCCACGAGGTGGGTGATCGTGTGCTGCGGGATGTGGCGTGGCTGTTGCAGTTGCAGCTGGGCGAGGGGCAGTTCATCTCCCGCCATGGTGGCGAGGAATTCCTGATCGTGCTGCGCGGAATGGGGTTGAGCGAGGCGTTGCCGGTGCTGCAGGCGCTGCGTACGCGGGTTGCGCGTCTGCGGCTGGAGGATGTGGATGCGGAGGCGACGATCACGGTCAGTATCGGTGCCGCCGAGCGCGGGCCGGAGCAGGAGACGACGCACACGCTGATCGCCGCTGCGGATCGACAGCTGTACCGGGCCAAGAATACGGGCCGCAATCGCGTCCTGTCCTGAGCGTTCCGGGCCAGGACGCGATCCGCACGGGTCAGTACAGGCCCTGGGCCAGCATCGCGTCGGCCACTTTGACGAAACCGGCGATATTGGCGCCGTCGACATAGTTGACGCTGCCATCTTTGCGCACGCCATGTTGCACGCAGTTGGCGTGGATCTCCTTCATGATCACGTGCAGGCGTTCATCGACATCGGCGTGACGCCAGGACAGTCGCAGCGCGTTCTGTGACATCTCCAGGCCCGAGGTGGCCACGCCGCCGGCATTGCTGGCCTTGCCGGGTGCATACAGCGTGCCGGCCTGCAGGAACACCTCCACCGCCTCCAGCGTCGAGGGCATGTTGGCGCCTTCGGCCACGCACAGCACGCCGTTGTGGACCAGGGTGCGCGCATCGGTTTCGTCCAGCTCGTTCTGGGTCGCGCAGGGCAGGGCGATATCGGCCGGGATGTGCCAGGGCCGGCGGTCGACCAGGAATTCGAAGCGGGGATCGTCGGCCAGCTCGGCCAGGCGGCCACGACGCTCGTTCTTCAATGCCATCACATCCAGCAGGCCCTGCTCATCGAAACCATCGCGTGCATACAGCGTGCCGCCGGAGTCGGAGAAAGTGAGCACGCGCGCGCCCAGATCGGCCGCCTTGGCGGCAGCGTACTGGGCAACGTTGCCCGAGCCGGATACCAGCACCTTGGCCCCATGGGTCTGGCGTCGGGCATGGTGCAGCATCTGCTCGACGAAGTAGACCGTGCCATAACCGGTGGCCTCCGGGCGCATCAGGCTGCCACCGTAGGCCAGGCCCTTGCCGGTGAACACACACGAGGCATCGTTGCTGAGTTTCTTCATCATGCCGGCCATGAAGCCGACTTCGCGTGCGCCCACCCCGATATCCCCGGCTGGCACATCGGTGTTGGGGCCGAGATGGCGGTGCAGCTCCAGCATCAGCGCCTGGCAGAAGCGCATCACTTCGCCGTCGCTCTTGCCTTTGGGATCGAAATCCGCGCCGCCCTTGCCGCCCCCCATCGGCAGGGTGGTCAGTGCGTTCTTGAAGGTCTGCTCGAACGCCAGGAACTTCAGGATCGACAGGTTGACCGAGGGATGAAAGCGCATGCCGCCCTTGAACGAACCGATCGCCGAGCTGTGCTGTACGCGCCAGGCGCGATTGACGTGGGTCTGGCCGTGGTCGTCCGTCCAGGTCACGCGGAACTGGATCACGCGTTCGGGCTCGACCAGCCGTTCCAGCATGCCGTACTGCAGGTACTTGGGATTCTGCTGCAGGAACGGCCACAGGCTGAGCATCACTTCCTTTGCCGCCTGCAGGAATTCGGGCTGGTAAGGGTCGCGCTTGGCCACATGGGCCAGGAAGTCGTCGGGAGTGCGATATTTCAAGGGCGTTCCTTTCAGGAGAGGGACTTGAAGCAACAAGTCCAAATGTGGAGGGAGCGTTCAATCCACCGGGCGGAAACGGGCCGCCAGAACAAAGACGCGGCCTATGGCCGCGTCCAGGTAAAGCTAGTTCAGCTGCGCAAGCACCGCCTGCGCGGCCCGTTGCGTGGACAGCGCCTGTCCCTGTGCCGCCAGGTCGGCGGTGAAATGGCCCGCATCCAGCGCGGCGCTGACCGCCTGCTCGATGGCGGCCGCCTCGGCCTCCAGTCCCAGCGAGTGGCGCAGCAGCATGGCCGCGCTGAGAATGGTGGCGTAGGGGTTGGCGATCCCCTTGCCGGCGATATCCGGGGCCGAGCCATGGATCGGCTCAAAGATGCCGACCTGGCCCTGTTCGCCGAGCGAGGCCGACGGCAGCAGGCCCAGCGAGCCGGCCAGCATCGAGGCTTCGTCGGTGAGGATGTCGCCGAACATGTTCTCGGTGACGATCACATCGTAGGCGCGCGGCTTGGCGATCAGGTGCATGGCCATCGAATCGACCAGCTGGTGTTCCAGTTCCACGTCCGGGAATTCCTCGCGGCCGATGCGGGCGGCGATGTCCCGCCACAGCCGCGAGGTTTCCAGCACATTGGCCTTGTCCACCGAGGTCAGCTTGCCGCGACGTTGCTGGGCAAGACGGAAGGCGCTGCGCAGCACGCGTTCGATTTCGACCGTGGTGTAGCGGCACAGATCGCTGGCGCTGTCGGCATCGCGGGTCTTGTCGCCGAAATAGATGCCGCCGGTGAGCTCGCGCACGACCACGAAGTCCACGTCCTGCAGCAGCTCGGCCTTGATCGGCGAGGCGTGCAACGCCGCGGGATGGGTACGCACCGGACGCAGGTTGGCGAACAACCCCAGCGCCTTGCGAATGGCCAGCAGGCCCTGCTCCGGACGTACCTTGGCATTGGGATCGGACCACTTGGGGCCACCCACGGCGCCGAGCAGCACCGCATCGGCCTTGCGGCAGGCCTCCAGCGTGGCCGGCGGCAACGGCTGGCCGTACGTGTCGATGGCGATGCCGCCGATATCGTGTTCGACAAAGTTCAAGCTGTGGCCGAAGCGGGTGGCGATGGCTTTGAGCACATCGACCGCGGCGGCGGTGATTTCAGGGCCGATGCCGTCACCCGGCAATACGACGATTTCAGCGTGCATGTTCACTCTCGTAACGTTCGATTTCAGTCGTACGGCCCAGCAGGTAACCCAGCTGGTCAACGCCTTCGAGCAGGCAGGTCTGCGAGAAGCCGTCCAGCGGGAACGGATAGGCCTTGCCGCTGGAAGTGCGCAGCTCGCGCGCGGCCACATCCACGGTCAGCTCGTCATCCGGGTTCTGCATCAGCGCTTGCACGTCGGCCTCGTCCAGCACAATCGGCAGCAGCCCGTTCTTCAGCGCGTTGCCACGGAAGATATCGGCGATCTCGCTGCTGACGATGGCGCTCAGTCCCAGATCGGTCAGCGCCCACGGCGCATGTTCGCGCGAGGAGCCGCAGCCGAAGTTGCGCCCGGCCAGCAGGATCGAACGCCCGGCGTTCTGCGGCTGGTTGAAGGCGAATTCCGGGTTCGGCGAGCCATCGGCCTGCCAGCGCCAGTCGTTGAACGCATGCTTGCCCAGACCGGCACGCTCGGTGGTGGACAGGAAACGCGCCGGGATGATCTGGTCGGTGTCGATATTGGTCTGGCGCAGCACCACGCTGCGCGAAACGATGCGGGTCAGTGCGGCCATCACGCCACCTCCTTGGCAAACAGCTCACGCGGGTCGGCGACACGGCCGTTCACCGCCGCCCACGCCGCGCTCATCGGCGATGCCAGCAAGGTACGCGAACCGGGGCCCTGACGTCCTTCGAAATTGCGGTTGCTGGTGCTCACCGCCAGCTGGCCGGGGGCCACCAGATCGCCGTTCATGGCGATGCACATCGAGCAGCCCGGCTCGCGCCATTCAGCACCGGCCGCACGCACAACTTCGTGGATGCCTTCGGCCTCGGCCTCGCGTTTGACGATTTCCGAGCCCGGCACCACCAGCATGCGCACGCCATCGGCGATGCGGCGGCCGCGCAGCACCTGTGCCACTTCGCGCATGTCGCTCAGCCGGCCATTGGTGCAGGAACCAACGAACACCACGTCCACCGGCGTGCCGATCAAACTGTGGCCGGCTTCGAATTTCATGTAATCCAGGCCCTTCTGCGCGGCGGCGTCGTTGGCGGCCGGGATCGGCGCATCCACCGCGATCGCGGTTCCGGGATGTGTGCCCCAGGTCAGGGTCGGACGGATGTCGCCGGCATCGATATGGACTTCGCTGTCGAAGTGCGCGGCCTCGTCACTGTTTAACGACGCCCAGTACGCCACGGCCTTGTCGAAGTCGGCGTCCTTGGGGCCGCGCGGGGTCCTGGCAATCCAGTCGAAGGTGACCTGGTCCGGTGCGACCATGCCGGCGCGGGCGCCGGCTTCGATCGACATGTTGCACAGGGTCATGCGCTGCTCCATGTCCATCGCGCGGATTGCCGAGCCGCGGAATTCCAGCACATGGCCGGTGCCGCCGTTGACCCCGATCACGCCGATGATATGCAGCACCACGTCCTTGGCGCCCACGCCCGGGGCCAGTTCGCCATCGACGGTGATGGCCATGGTCCTGGCTTTGCGCTGCAGCAGGCACTGCGTGGCCAGCACATGGCCGACTTCGCTGGTGCCGATACCGAAGGCCAGCGCGCCGAACGCGCCGTGGGTGGAGGTGTGGCTGTCACCACAGACGATGGTCATGCCTGGCTGGGTGAAGCCCTGCTCCGGGGCGATGACGTGGACGATGCCACGGCTGGCCGAGGCCATGTCGAACAGTTCGATGCCGTATTCGGCGCAGTTCTTGGCGAGGGTTTCGACCTGCGCTTCGGAGGCCTTGCTGGCGTAGGGCAGCGTGCCGTCCGGACCGGCCGGCAGGGTCGGCGTGGAGTGGTCCATCGTCGCCTTGGTGCGATCCGGCCGGCGCGGCTTCAGCCCGCGCTCGCGCAGCTCGGTGAAGGCCTGCGGCGAGGTCACTTCATGGATCAGGTGCAGGTCGATATACAGCACGGCCGGCGCGCTGTCGGATTCGGGGACCACGACGTGGGCATCCCACAGTTTGTCGTACAGGGTTTTGGGTGCGGCGCTCATCAGTTCGTTCCGTTGCCTATGTTCTGCCGTCGCGCTCAGGCGCTGACGGCTTCCTCGCAGGTGCTGCTTTCGCGATGGCGCAGCAGGCGATTGGTGACATCCAGCCAGGCAAGTGCGCTGGCTTCGATGATGTCGCGGCTGGTGCCGGTGCCTTCGAGGATCTCGCCTTCGTGGCGCACGCTCAGGTTGGCCTCACCGCGCGCATCGGCACCGATGCCGACACTGTGCACATGGTAGCTGTCCAGGGTCAGTTGCACGCCGGTGGCCGCCGACAGCGCCGAGAACAGCGCATCGACCGGGCCATCGCCCTGTGCGGTCTCGGACACGCGGTTGCCTTCCGGATCGGACAGCTCGACCAGCGCATTGGCGCGGCTGCCGACGTCGCTGATGGTCATCGAGGCCAGGCGGTAGCCGTCGCTGCTGGAGGTGCCCTGCATCAGGGTCTGCAGGTCGGCATCGGTGACCACCCGCTGCTGCTCGCACAGGGCCTTGAACTGCTCGAAGACCAGCTTCAGCTCTTCCTCTTCCAGCAGGTAGCCCAGCGCCCGCAGCCGTGCCTCGACCGCGGCGCGGCCGCTGTGGCGGCCCAGCACCATCTGCGAGGATTCCCAGCCCACGTCTTCTGGACGCATGATCTCGTAGGTGTTGCGGTTGCGCAGCATGCCGTGCTGGTGGATGCCGGACTCGTGCGCGAAGGCGTTGGCGCCGACGATGGCCTTGTTGCGCTGGACCGGCATGCCGACCAGGCGCTGCAGCAGCTGCGAGGTGGGCACGATGCGGCGGGTGTCGAAGCCGGTATCGAAGTTGTTGTAGAAGGCGTTGCGGACTTTCAGCACCATCGCGATTTCTTCCAGCGCGCAGTTGCCGGCGCGCTCGCCGATGCCGTTGATCGAGCCTTCCACCTGGCGCGCCCCTCCTTCGATCGCGGCCAGCGAGTTGGCTACCGCCAGACCCAGGTCATTGTGGCAGTGGGTGCTGAACACCACTTTGTCGGCACCGGCCGCATTGGCGATGACATGCTGGAACATCGCACGGATTTCTTCCGGCGTGGTGAAGCCGACGGTGTCGGGCAGGTTGATGGTGCTTGCGCCGGCAGCGATGGCGACCTGGGCGACTTCGGTCAGGAAGTCCAGTTCGGTGCGGGTGGCGTCTTCGGCGGAGAACTCGATGTCATCCAGATAGCCGCGCGCCATGCTCACATGCCTGTGCACCGATTCCAGCACCTGCTCCCGGCTCATGCGCAGCTTGTGCTCGCGATGCAGCGGGCTGGTCGACAGGAACACGTGCAGGCGCGGGCGTGCTGCAGCCTCCAGCGCCTTGACCGAGGTTTCGATATCGCCGGCCAGACAGCGCGACAGCACCGCCAGCACCGGCTGGCGCACTTCGCGGCCGATCAGGGCCATGGCGTCGCGGTCGGACTGCGAACTTGCGGGGAAGCCGGTTTCGATCACGTCCACGCCCAGTTCCGCCAGCGCCCTTGCCATCACCAGCTTCTGCGGTGGCGTCATGCTGCAGCCGGGTGATTGCTCACCGTCACGCAGGGTCGTGTCGAAGATGGTAATTCGCGGGGTGTTGTTGGTTGGAGTATTCACCAGAGGGTCTCCTCGACTGCGGCGGTAACGGAAAGATTGGGGATGTCGGCTTTGGCGGTGCGCGAGGCCGGTATGACGGCGCGGCTTCTAAGTCGCTCGGTATTGCGTTGCCGCGGCTTGCGCGGCGGGCGCGGTCGGACTTCCGACAGCAGCATGGACAGCACCGCGGCATCGATGTTGCCGCCGGACACCACCGCGCACTTGCGCTTGCCGGCCACGCGGCGACCGGCGGCCAGGGCCAGCGCACCGGCGCCTTCGGCGATCAGGTGTTCTTCCAGCGCCAGCCGCACCAGGGTTTCACGCAGCTCGGCCTCGCGCACGATGACCACGTCGTCGAGCAGGCTGGCGCACAGGCGGCGGGTGATGAAGCCGGGAATCTTGACCTTGACCCCGTCGGCCAGGGTCGGCACCGGATCGATTTCGCGCACATCGCCGCGGATCGCCCGGGCCATCGAATCGACGCCCTCGACCTGGGCCCCGATGATGCGCACGCCCTGCGACTTCAGGGCCAGCGCCACGCCGGAGGCCAGGCCGCCACCGCCGATCGGCACGATCACCACGTCCGGGGCATGCGGGGCCAGCTCGATGCCCAGCGTGCCCTGGCCGGCGATCACGTCCGGATCATCGAAGGCGGACAGAAAGCGGTAGCCGTTCTGTTCGGCCAGCTCGCGGGCGAAGGCGAAGGCTTCGTCGTAGCTGTTGCCGTGCTGGCGCACGGTGGCGCCCCAGTGCTGGACGCCGGCAATCTTGGTGGCCGGTGCGCCGTGCGGCATCACCGTGATGGCCTGCACGCCCAGCCGGTGCGAAGCCCAGGCCACGCCCTGGGCATGATTACCCGCGGAGGCGCAGATCACGGTGCGTTCGTCGCCGCGCTCCAGCGCCGCCAGCATCGCGTTGAGCGCGCCCCGGACCTTGTAGGAGCCGGTGCGCTGCAGGTTTTCCAGCTTCAACCAGGTGCCGAAACGCTCGGCATAGTGCAGCGGGGTGGGCGGCAGGAAGCGGCGCAGACGCGCCTGGGCGGCCAGCACATCGGCGACGCTGACGTGGATGTCGCCAGCGTACGCGGCAGTTGCAACGGGGCGGCCACGGTCAGCCATGTACGTGGCCGTCACCGCGGACGGACGGGCCGCGTTGCCGATGCCCGGATGGAAGAAGACGCCTCCGCAGGCGGCGGCGGCGTACTACCGGTACGCCACTTACCTCGCTGCTCATACCGGGGTACCCGCTACCGGTACCACCTGTACCGATTCGCAGTCGTAAACCTTGCGCAGCTGGTGGCACAGCGTTTCCGGCGGACGTGTGCCATGGATGTCCATCTGCACATGCCAGCGGCCGGCATCGTCGGCGTTGCGGTTGCCGGCGATGTTGCTGGGCGAAAAACCACGGCGTTCGACCATGCCGATCACGCGCACCAGCGCGCCTTCGGCCGGCTTCAGCACCAGGTCAAGCCGGTATTGCATTGGAACTCTCCTGCGTTGCCTTGGCGTGGGCGGGGTTGCTGTCGAGCATGGTGCTGTTGGCGTTGTTGGGCGGCACCAGTGGCCAGACATTGGCGCGGGCATCGATGGACACATGCAGCAGTGCCGGGCCGGGCGTGTCCAGCAGCGCGGCCAGCGCATCCTCGACCTGCGCGCGCTGGGTGATGCGGGTGGCGGGAATGCCGAACACCTGCGCCAGCGCGGCGAAATCCGGGTTGTCGGACAGGTCGATCTCGCTGTAACGCTCGGCGAAGAACAGTTCCTGCCACTGGCGCACCATGCCCAGCGAGGAGTTGTCCAGCAGCACGATCTTCACCGGCAGGCGGCAGCGGGCGATGGTGACCAGCTCCTGCACGTTCATCATGA
Source organism: Stenotrophomonas pictorum JCM 9942 (assembly GCF_001431585.1). Taxonomy (NCBI): domain Bacteria; kingdom Pseudomonadati; phylum Pseudomonadota; class Gammaproteobacteria; order Lysobacterales; family Lysobacteraceae; genus Stenotrophomonas; species Stenotrophomonas pictorum. The sequence continues at coordinate 82,914 of NZ_LLXS01000005.1, forward strand.
AACTGCCATCGCCGGAGACCAGCACCACGGTGCGCTCCGGGCAGGCGAACTGTGCGCCCATCGCCGCCGGAAGGCCGAAGCCCATCGTGCCCAGCGCGCCAGAGGTCAGGTGGTTGCGCGGGTGGTTGAAGCGGCAATGCTGCGCCACCCACATCTGGTGCTGGCCGACGTCGCAGGCGATCACGGTGTCGGCTGGCGCCACTTCGCTCAGCCGCTTGAGCAGCGCCGGCGCGTAGATGTCCTGGCCTGGGGCGTCGTAGCGGGCGGTGAACTTCTCGCGGTTGGCCGCGCAGCGGGCGCGCCAGGCGTTGCAGTTGCCGCGCAGGGGAGTCAGTGCCCGCAGCGCGGTGGCGACATTGCCTGGAATGGCGACATCGACGCTGCGCAGCTTGGCGATCTCATAGGCATCGGCATCCAGGTGGATGACGCGGGCGAAAGGGGCGAACTCGGTCAGCTTGCCGGTGGCGCGATCATCGAAACGGGCGCCGACCACGATCAGCAGGTCCGATTCCTGCACCGCCATGTTGGCCGCCCGGGTGCCGTGCATGCCGAGCATGCCCAGGTACTGCGGATGATTGGCCGGCAGCGCGCCCAGACCACGCAGGGTCAGCACGGTCGGAATACCGGAGGCTTCGACGAACTGGCGGAACTCGCCGACCGCATCGGCCAAGCCGATGCCGCCGCCGCCGTAGATGACGGGCTTCTCGGCCGCGGCGATCAGTTCGATCGCCGCGGCCAGACGCTCCGCCTCCGGCGCCGGCACCGGATCCACCGTGGCCGGCCTGTGATCGGGCAGATGCGAGGCATCGGCCAGCTGCACGTCCTTGGGCAGGTCGATCAGCACCGGACCGGGCCGTCCTTCGCGGGCGACACGGAATGCTTCGGCCACCACCTGTGGCAGTTCCTCGACACTGCGCACCAGCCAGCTGTGCTTGACGATCGGCATGGTCATGCCGAACACATCCAGTTCCTGGAACGCATCGGTACCCAGTAGCGGGGTGCCGACCTGGCCGGTCAGGCACACCATCGGTACCGAATCGAGCATCGCATCGGCGATACCGGTGACCAGGTTGGACGCACCGGGGCCGGAGGTGGCCACGCAGACACCGACCTTGCCGCTTGCGCGGGCGTAACCGTTGGCGGCCAGCGCCGCGCCCTGCTCGTGGCGTACCAGGATGTGCTTGAGGCTGGAGTCCACCAATGCGTCGTAGAACGGCATGATGGTGCCGCCCGGGTAGCCGAACAGCGTTTGCACGCCTTCGGCTTCCAGGGCCTGCGTCAGCCAGCGTGCGCCATTGCGCGGCGCACCGGGGGTGGATGTGTTCATGCAGCGACCTTTGCCTGTTGCGGGTGGGGGACCGCGGGGTTACGCGTTCTGTGCTTGCAGCCAGACCATCTTGGCGCGGAGCTCCTTGCCCACCTTTTCGATCGGATGGTCCATGTCGGCCTGCTGGAACTTCCTGTAGTTCGGCAGCCCGGCTTCGTACTCGGCTTCCCAGTTCCGGGTGAAGGTGCCGTTCTGGATGTCGGTCAGCACGTCCTTCATGCGTGCCTTCACCGAGGCGTCGATCACGCGCGGGCCGGAGACGAAATCGCCGTACTGGGCGGTTTCGGAGATGAACTCCAGCATGCGGGTGATGCCGCCTTCGTAGAACAGGTCCACGATCAGCTTCAGTTCGTGCAGCACTTCGTAGTAGGCGATTTCCGGCTGGTAGCCGGCTTCCACCAGCGTCTCGAAGCCGGCCTGCACCAGCGCCGAGGCACCGCCGCACAGCACGGCCTGCTCGCCGAACAGGTCGGTTTCGGTCTCTTCCTTGAAGGTGGTCTTGATGATGTTGGCGCGGGCGCCGCCCAGCCCGGCGGCGTAGGCCAGCGCCAGCTGCTCGGCCTTGCCGCTCTTGTCCTGGTGGACCGCATAGATGCACGGCACGCCACGGCCGATCTCATACTCGCGACGCACCAGTGCGCCCGGGCCCTTCGGTGCGACCAGCACCACGTCCAGATCGGCGCGCGGCTCGATCATGCCGAAGTGCACGTTCAGGCCGTGCGCGAACAGCAGGCAGGCGCCCTGCTTCATGTTCGGCGCCAGCACCTCGTTGTACAGCTTCTTCTGCACCATGTCCGGGGTCAGCACGGCGACCAGATCGGCGTCCTTGACCGCTTCGGCCGGGCTCTTGACGGTGAAGCCGTCGGCCTGGGCTTTGACCTCGGTGGGGCCACCAGCGCGCAGGCCGACGACCACGTCGAAGCCGGATTCACGCAGGTTCATGGCATGGGCGCGGCCCTGGCTGCCGTAACCGACGACGGCGATTTTGATCTGGGGCAGTTCGTTGGTGCTCATGGTGCTTGGGTTCCTTGCAATGAAGAGAGACTGCAGAAATGAAAACGGCCGTTGCGTCAGGACGCAGCGGCCGGGGCGGGCGGGGCAGACACCATGCAGGGGGCAGCGCTGCAGGTGGCAGCGTTGGCGGTGTGTTTGTTGGTGGTGTCAGGGGTCGGAGACATGGTTTCAGATGAAATAGAAGCTGGAAACGAAAAACCCCGCACCGGGGTCGGCGCGGGGTCTTTGATCGAATCTGGCAGTTTTCTGCTACGCGCCAGCTCGTCCCGCACCTGTGGGTTCGGTAATAAGTACGAGTACAAGCAGCGATGCCGCGACCGGAGTCGGGCTCGATGACAGGTGGGCGGCGGTGGTGTGGCGTTGCAACATGGAACCGAGATAACCATCCCCACGGTGCGCATGTCAACGCTTGCAGATGTGATCACCGGCAATGGGCCGGCAATGCCCGCCACAGCGGCTTGGTTGCTCTTGAAACTTAGTGCCTGCACGGAATTCATCGGACCTGGTTGCGCGGAAAGCCGCGCCCGTGACACGCGGTTCGGGAAAATGGGGGGGCGATGATCGGATTCCGACGCTTTTGCCGGTTTAACAAGTACAGGGCAATTTCTGTTTCGGACCGGGGGAACTCATGGCATTGGATTTGGAGCGGGAGACGAGGCATGGCTGCGGTGCCCCGTGCAACAGCGCGTTAACTGACCGCGGCCCGGCGCTGGTGCCGCTGATGGCCTCCGGCGACGGGCTGCCGGCGCCGATCATCTATCGCAAGGGCTGGGCGTTGCTGGGCTATCTGGCGGTAGAGTCCAATCGCATGCACTCGCGGGTCTCGCTGGCAGCGCTGCTGTGGCCCACCCTGGGTGAAAGCAGCGCGCTGACCAACCTGCGCCAGGTGCTGAGCAACCTCAACCGCTTCTGCAAGGCCAAGCTGGGGCCGGACATCCTGCGTATCGAACGCACCGCCGTCGGCCTGATGCGCAGCGAGGCGCCGCGGTTCGACATTGATCTGCTGCTGGCCGCGCCATGCCAGTCGTTGCACCTGCTGACCGAGCAGCGCGTCTTCATGGATGGCATGGACGACATCGCCGATTCCAACTTCCAGTCATGGCTGGAAACCACCCGGCAGATGCTGGAGGCCCGGCTGGTTGGTGCGGCGGAGAATTGCTGTGATGGACTGTTGGCGGCCGAACAGTGGGAGCGGGCCATCGATGTGGCCCGCGCGCTGAGTCTGCGTGACCCTTGGAACAACGCGCATGCCCGCCGGCTGATGCACGCCCATGCCGGCTGTGGGTTGCACAGTGTGGCGGTGACGATCTACCAGCATTTCGAGTTGGAGCTTCAGCGGGAGCTGGGCCTGGAGCCGGATGTGGAAACCCGGCGGCTGTTTACCCGCATATCCAGTGGTTCCCCTGCCCAGCGCCGCGCTCCCTCTCCGGTGGCGGTAGCGGCCGGAATCAGGGCGGTGAAGACCGGTTTGCGTATGGCCGGCTGAACCCGCGGTTGCTCCTGTCATGTTGCTCCCGATGGCAGCCCTATGGCTGCCATTTCCATTTGCCTGCAATGCGCCGGTCCGCGTCAACCCTGTGTGCGCGGTGTCCGCCCCGGGCCGCTGGTGGCGCAGCCGGCACGTCCATGCCCTGCGGTTTGTCTGCGGGGCCGGAACGCGATGGCTACGCCGATGCGGTTGAACCGTACGCCTGGGTGCCGGGAGGCTGTGGATGATCAGGGGGTCGCACCGATCTTGCCGATCTCGGCGCGCTCGGCCGGTCCGGGCGTGATGCCGAGCATGTCGGCACGCTGGGCCTGCAGGGAGACCGCCCGATACAGTGCGGTTGCGCGGAGCTGCAACGGATAGATGCCGCCGTCCGGATCATCGCTGGCAGGGGTGCCGTCGAGAAACGCGCTGCGGAGCTGGGCGGTCTTTTTCACGTTTTCCACGCTCTTGGCCTTGAACGCGGCCGATGCCGTCGTCGCGCCCAGCGCACTGCCGAGTCCGACCGTCGACAAGGGCACGCGCCAGCTCCAGCCGCCAATGGAGTTCGCCGTCTCGCCGATCGAATCGAAGATGCCGGCAGTGGCGCTGAAGATCTGTGCCACCGACAGGACGATGGCGGCGTCTGCACCCAGATCACCGGCATGGGCAAGATCGACCATGATCTCGATCTGCTCCTGATAGTCGTCCATCGCCGGTACGTTCAGCGAAGCGGCCGCGGCGGCATTGGCGTGCGCATGCATCGCGCTTCCCAGCGATTCGCCGCAGCGCAGCCGGCTCCACAGCTGCTCCATGCCGACCGCCCGCACCTTGTCCTGATAGTCGTTGCCGGCTTCCCGCCGCGGTGATGCGAAGGTGTGGCCCTTGTTGATGGCCATCGGCGCGCTTGTCGCAGGATCGGTCAGCGCCAGCGCATAGGCGACGTTTGTGACCCGGCCGCTACTGCCGATGGTGTGGGCCTGGTTGCCCAGCGCCGGGGCGTTCATTGCCGTGCGCAGGGCATAGCAGAAGTCCAGGCCGTTGCTTTTCAGCGCCGGTACCGCGGTGCAGTCCACGCCAGCAAGCGTGGCGCAACCGGTCGGCAGCGCGACCTGCGCACTGATACTGCCGGAGGTGGCGTTGCCGAGCATCTGCAGGACAGGGGCGCGGTCCACGGCCACCGCCAGGTCACCTGCCACCGAGGCGAGGTCCGGATCGACGCCAGTGATCGCAGGATTGCGGTACACCGCATAGCGGATGCGTCCGGCACGCGGTTCGGGCAGCCCGAGTTCGGCATGCGGCAGGAAGCCGGTGCTCAGCGTGCAGTTGGCGATCCCGTCGATTCCCGCCGCCGGGCAGGGCAGGTGGTGCCGGGCGGAGACATAGGCAAGCAGCGCGTCGTCGGCGCGTTGTAGAAGCGTGCGTTGCAGCACCTGCTTCTGCTCGGCGTGGGCATAGGTCAGCCAACGCACCAGCAGCACCCCGGCAATGCCCAGCACCACCAGCACCACGCTCAACTCGACCAGCGAGAAGCCGCCCATGCGTTGTCGCGAACGCCTGTGGAATCGTGTCATCTGTCTACTCCGGCTTGATCCAGGGCAATCGCGGTCCGGCTTGCCGTGTCGTACATCACGTGTGCCCGATCACGCTGCTGGTTGGCATACATCAAGGCGGTGTTGGCCGCTTCGATACCTTCTTTGGCGCTGGCGATGTCTGCCTTGGCCAGTTCCACCGAATGGGCGGCATAGCCGATCGAGGCCAGGGCAGTGGCCTGCTCGCCGATGCCGATGGCTATTCCCAGCGGATCCGGTGGGAATCCTGCGGCGGTGAGGACGATGGCGATGGCCTCGTCGAAGATGGCGAACGCCAGGCCGGTAACCGCCGATGCCATACCGGTTTCGGCCTGGACCATGACGATCTGCGCGGTGCGCGCGTCGAACTTGCGGAAGCGGGCCGTATAGGCGGTGACCTCCATGATGCTGTGAGCGGCCAGTGCGCTTTGCGCCGCGCCTTGTGTGCGGGCAACCCGATCGCTGCAGGACAGGCGGCTGGCCAGTTCGCCGAATCCGGCGGCCTGCACCGCCATGGACGCATCGGCATCGCTGCTTCCGGGCAGCCGCAACGTTGCGGCGGCGGCCACTGGGGTGCCTTGCAGTGGTGAGCCATCGCGCGCGCCCAGCGCATAGGCGGCGCTGCTCTCCAGCCCGGGCAGCAGCGGTGCCGCCGTCTGCAGGCCGAAAAGCTTCAGGCACAGGTCCAGTGCGTTCGGTGCCGGGGCGGGGGTGCCGGCATAGGCGCCGGCCAGCTGCGGCACGAACAGGTCGGCCGGTGGGACCAGCAGCGCCGGCTGCACCTGGTACAACAGGCGCAGCCTCGTTGAAAGGCCCAGGTCGCGGACCGGCAGCCAGCCCGCCGTGGCGCCGGCGTCGGCCTTACCGTCGCCATCGGTGTCGGCGGCCGGCAAGCGGAGGTTGCCGCGCAAGTGGCCAAGCATGGCCTGCTCGGCCTGGGCCAGTTGCTGCTGGCCGGCATCGCGGCCCAGCACCTGCTTGCCGAGCGGAATAAAGCTCACCGCCACCGCGGTGAGCAATGCGGCGATCACCAGCACCACCGCCAGTTCCAGCAGGCTGAAGCCTCGGTGGTGGCGCGAGGAGATCGGCCTCATCGGCCTGCTCCGGCCGGTGCCAACGGGCCAACCGCGCCCCGCTGGTCGGCCTTGAGGATCAGGTTGCCGGCACCGATCACGATCGGGCTTTCCTGGCCGCTGCCGATGGCGGTCTGCGCGGCTTTCAGATCCTCATACTTTTGCCGCAGGTCGTTGTAGCGGGCCTGCAGGTTTTCCCGGTTGGTGGTCGCCTGCTCGCTTTGCGCCCGGGACCGCTGCCAGTCGGAATAGGCCTGCGCGTAGGTGTAATACCTGCATCCTCCAGAAATCATGCAAATGAACGAAGGTGCCGGATCCAGCAGCGGCATTCCGCGTTTGCCCGATTCCTGGGAGAAATCGTCGTAGTAGCGGGTCCGCTTCTCGCTGGAGCTGTCTTTGCCCGCCCGGGTGCAAGCAGCGCTGCGGTTCTGGTAGCCGCACCAGGTGTAGGCCCCGGTGTCCTCCTCGATCAGCATCTTCTCGAACACCCATTGCTTGGGGTACTCGATGTAAGGGGAGGGCTGGTCGTCGTAGGCTTTCCGGATCGTCTTGAGCAGTGCCTGGTAGGTCTTCAGTTCACTCTCCGCCCTGGCCAGATTGGCGGCGATCATCGGCTTGCACTGCAGGTTGTAGTCGCGCGGATTCTTCTGCATCTCGTCGACAACCGTCAGCTTGCCGTTCTCGTACTGGGTGCTCTGGCAGGTATCCAGATAGCGGACCTGGTTGTTGGAGTTGTCGCAACGGATCTTGTCCTCCTGCGATGTGGCTTTTCCGCAGATCTTGCTGGCATCGTCACGGGCCATCTGCAGCAGCGTGGCGAAGCTGTCCTTCTGCTTTTTCAGCTCGTCGACCGCATCGGTCATCTCTTCCACGTAGCGCTTTGCATCGGACCACTGCTCGGCCAGCCGCAGGCGCTTGAGGGCATCGACCTTCGCGCTGGGTTTGAGATAGACCTTCCAGCTGTAGCCGGCATTCTCCCCGGACGCGGGCAGTGTGCAGGAGCTGTTCAGGCTGCCGCCGCCGGTCGCTTCGCAACGCCATTCCTGGTAGCGCGCGTCTGATGCACCGACATTGATGCGGTACGGTTCGATGGTGCGCTCATTGAAGGGCGAGATGCGATGGGTGTAGTACGCGTTCTCGACCGCCAGCGTCCGGTTCTCCTCGGCCCTGGCCTTGTCCACCTGTTGCTTCAGGCCGTCCTGGAATTCGGTTTTCTTGCTCAGGCATTCGTAGACCGGCTGACCGTTCTCGTCGAACACGACCTTCCCGTCTTTCATCACCGGAATCGGGAAATGGTCGGCCCCGAGCTTGTACTCGCAGGTTTCCACCATGGCGCCGAACAGGGTCACCTCCAGCTGCTTGAGCACATCCTCCACCGACTGGGCCTGTGGCTTCACCGCCCTTCTGGCCCGGTCGCGGGCCTTGACGCTGGCGTCCAGGGCCATGCCGACCGGGATCAGCGCGGCCGTATTCAATCCCAGGGCAACGGTGCCGCTGACGGCCGAGACGACCGCGGTCACCAGTGCGGTGATCTTGAACGCCACTTCCCAGCAGGTGATGCCCAGCGAGGCAATGCAGGTGGCAACTGCGCGAACCAGTTCGCCTGCCGACAGATAGGTGCTGCTCAGTGCGTCGTAGATCCCGCCCACGTTCAGGGCAATGGCGGCGATGGTCGTGGCCTGGGTGAAGGTGGCATCGATCACACCCAGCTCACCATTGCCGATGTTGTTTTCCTGCAACTCGCCAATGGTGGTATGGATCGCCACCGCGCCGGCCAGGGCATCCATGGCCATGATTCCAACACTCGGCGGGGCCTGGTCGGGCGAGGTGGTATCGGCAAACTGGCGGCAGCCCAGGCTGTGCGCCATCGATTCGAATGTGCGTACCCGCACCCGGTCGTCGTAGTCGGCATCGCCGGGTTGCGCCGGACTTGGCAGCGCGATGCTGTCCGCGCTGTCGAAACGGCCATGTCGGCCCGGCTGGGTGCCGGCAGCCGTCAATCCGTAGGCGATGTTGTAACGCGCACCGGCGGCATCGACCGTATTGGCAGCGCTGGCATCGCCCTGGGAAAGTGAATTGCGATGCAGCGCGGCGCAGAAGTCCAGCCCATTGCCGACGACCGCAGGCGTACTGCCGGTTGTCCCGAACAAGGCGGGGGGACCGGCCGGGGCGGCTTCTTCCAGCGGCTCACCGTAGGCGTCGGGGATGAGGTAGGCATCGCCGGGTTCGCGCAGTGAGGGGAAGACCATCGGGGCGCCGGCGATGCTGCGCTGCGTTCCCTGCGATGCGGTGTAGCGCACCGGCCCGGCGGCCAGCGCTTGTTCGTTGGCACCCGGCAGCCGCGCGATGGGCAGGAACCCGGACGACAGCGCGCAGTCCTCCGCCCCCTTGACCGGGTCCTCGCTCCAGTTGCGGGCCGGACAGGGCAGCCGTGAATGGGCCGCCGCATAGGCCATCAGTGCCTCATCGGCCCAGCGCAGCTGTTCCTGCTGGTTGGCGGCCTGCTCCAGTGGGCGTCCGGATTGCAACATCAGCGCGGCAGCGGCGACGACCGCGCCGAGCAGCATCAGCACCAACATGGCTTGCAGCAGGCCGAATCCGCGCTGGCGGCCGCCGGCAGCGGGGGCGGGCGTGCCGATGTCCGGCACCGGGAGATGGATCGACATGGCTGACTCCGCTTACTGGTTCATCTTGATGTAGGCCTGCACCACCGCAATCTGCGCATCCACATTGGCACCTGCGGCACTTTGCTCGTGCCGGGACCACAGACCCGCATCGGCGACGAGCGCACCGCTGGTGGCGCCCTGGCGACCGACTTCGCGCATCCGTCCGAAGCGCGCATCGACACGGCCGTCGAGGCGCTGGTCCAGCTGTTGGGCCAGCTCGGGGGTCAGGTTGCTCAGCCGCATCACGTTGCGCACGCGCCCTTGATAGCCGCTGGAACTTATCGGCTCGGCCCAGTCGGACACCGCCATCAGACACACTTCGATGCGCTGCGGGATGCCATTGCGATCCTGGTAGACGTAGGCATCCTGGCGGCCCTCGGCTGCCCCGTCGGGGAGGGTGACGCCACGTTTGAGCATTTCATCGACCAGATCCTTGCCGCACAGCGCCGTGGCCGTGGTGGCGCCGCCGACAATCCCGCTGAGCGTGGTGTCGCCGGGCACGCTGCCGGTCTGGGTGGTGTAACGGTCGTAGGCCAGGATCCAGCCTTGTACGAACTGGCTGCTGATGCGCTCGGCCACGGCGCTGCGGTAGACGTCGCGGCCCACGGTCACGGCACCGATGATGATGGCGATGATCACCAGCACCACCGACATCTCCATCAGGGTGAAACCACGCGCGCGATAGATTGATTTCATGGATCGGGTTTCCTTACATCTGCGGCGAGGTGATCGCCTGCTGCACCAGGTCATAGACCGGCAGCAACAGCGCGACGATCAGAAATACGAACATGCCACCTGCCAGCAGCACGACCACCGGCTTGATGATTTCCGACAGGTTGGTGATCAGCCGCTGCAGGCGCAGGCTGTATTCCTCCGACAGCCGCGAGAACTGGCTGTCCAGGGTGCCGGTGTCTTCGCCGACACTGATCATGCGCACCATCATCGAGGGAAAGCCGCCGACCTGGCGCATCGCCGAGGACACCCGGTCGCCGCGTTCGAGCACCTGGCGGATGGCGATGATGCGGTCGCGGTAGTACTCGTCGCGCATCGCCCGTTCCATCACCTGCAGGCTGGACACCATGTCCACGCCGGCGCGGATCAACAACGCCATGTACTCGGTGAAGAATGCCAGTCCGGAAGAGAACATGATGGTCTTGGCAATCGGCAGCCGGTGCAGCGTGTAGTGGGTTGCGCGGCGGAAGGCGCGGCTGTAGCGCCAGCTGACCCACAGCGCGAAGGCCGCCAGCACCAGCGCCACGAGGATGTAGCCCACATGCGAGATCAGCCACTCCGAGCCTTTCATCACCGCCACGGTCAGCGGCGGCAGCTTGGCGTTCATCTGTTTGAAAAGATCGGCCAGGTTCGGGACCACGTAGTAGATCCAGAAACCGCCGGCGGCGAAGATCGCCGAGAACACGAAGGCCGGATAGATCAGCGCCTGCTGGGTATCGGCGGTCATCCGCGAGATCCGTTCGACGTGGTCGGCGGCCTCTTTGAGCATCTTGTCCATGCTGCCGGTCTCGTCGCCGATCATCACCAGGTTGCGCACCGTTTCGGGAAACGCATCCGGATAGCGGCTGAACGCGTCGCTGAGCGAGGCGCCGGCATCGAGCTCTTCGAGCAGGCGGCGGGCCAGGCGGGCCGGGTTCGAGGCGCGGCCCTGGCCGACCTCGTTGGCGACCGCCCGCAACGCTTCCATCACGGGAATGCCGCTGCTGGTCATCACCGCCAGGTCGCGGAGCATCCCCGACAGCTCGACCGGTTTGATGGTCGGCTTGATCAGGTGGGAGAGCGAGCGCTGGGTTTCGGCCAGCCAGCCGGGAAAACGGTGGAGCGTCAGCACCACGGCGTCGAAGTTCTTTTCCAGCCATAGCCGGGCCGAGGCGTCATGCTCGACGGCCAGCTGGGTGACACCGCTGCGCACGCGGCCGTTGGACAGCAGCAGCTTGTAGTAATAGACGTTCATGGCGCCGGCCCCACGCCGACCACACGCAGCACTTCCTCGCTGGTGGTCTGTCCGGCGATCACCCGGGTCCGGGCGACCTGCTCGATGCTCTTGAAGCCGGAGGCCATCGCCAGGCTGCGCAGGTTCTCGCGGCCCACGTCATCGGCAATCCCGTTGGCCAGCGCGTCATCGACGATCATGATGTCGTACACCGGCAAACGCCCGAAGTAGCCACTGCCACGGCAGCGGTCACAGCCCGGCCCGCGCCGGCCCATGGAACCGGGCGGTACACCCAGCCAGTCGCATTCCTTGGCCGAGAACGGGGCTTCGGTGGCGCAGAACGGACAGACCTGGCGGACCAAACGCTGGTTGACCACGGCCAGCAGGTTGTCGGCGATCACCTGCGCTTCCAGTCCCAGCGGGCGCAGGCGCGGTACCACGCCGAATACGGTGGTGACGTGCAGGGTCGAGAGCACCAGGTGGCCGGTGGCCGCGGCCTCGACGGCGGCCTGCGCGGTTTCGGCATCACGCATTTCTCCGAGCAGGATCACGTCCGGATCGTGGCGCAGGAAGTGGCGCAGCGCCGAGCCGAATTCATAGCCGGCACGGCGGTTGACCTCGGTCTGCCCGGCGCCGGGGACGCGGTATTCGATCGGATCCTCCACCGTCAGCACGTTGCGTTCGATCAGCGACTGCATGCGCAGCGCCGCGTGCAGGGACGAGCTCTTGCCCGAACCGGTGGGACCGGTGATCAGGATCAGCCCGGCCGGCTTGGCGAACAGCCGTTCCAGCAGTGCCACGTCTTCCGGGAAAAAGCCCATCTCCTCCAGCCCGGCCAGATCGCTGTGCTCGGGCAGCAGACGCATGACCATGCGCTCGCCCGATTCGGTGATCAGCGTGGAGACACGGACGGTGAGCGCGGAGTCCAGCACGGTGGCGCGGAAGCTGCCGTCCTGCGGGCGGCGCTGTTCGGAGATGTCCATTTCCGAGGCCAGCTTGATGTAGCCCAGCAGGCGGTTGAGCGTGTTCGGCATCGCCCACATCGGCCGCAACACGCCATCGACACGGAACAGCACGTGCAGACTGTGCTCGGACGGGGCGATGTGGATGTCGGTGGTGCGTTCGCGTACCGCCAGATGGAGCAGGTAGTCGAGCAGTTTTTCAGGGCTGTAGGCGTGGTCGTTGTCCACCGCCAAGCGGCGGATCTCCTTCTCCAGCAGGCTCTCGATCGGGTTCTGCGCGAAGTAGTAGGTCTGCCGGATCAGGCGCGCGACCTTGCCGTACTCGCCCTGCAGGAAGTGGCAGCGCAAACCGCAGCGCTGCAGCACCAGCTGGGCCACGGCGGCGGCATCGGCGTCGCCCAGCAGCACCTCGAGCTGGTCGCCGTTGCGGCGCAGCGGCAGGAACTGGCGCATCTGGCACAGCTCGCGGTTGAACATCGCCAGGATCTGCGGGTCCGCCACGGGCAGCGTTTCCACCGCGGCGAACTCGATGCCCATCATGCCGGCATGGGTACGGACGATGTCCGATTCGTTGGCCAGCCCGTGGCGGATCAGCAGGCGGCCGAAGCTCTGCTGCTCGACGAGGTTCTTCTGGCGGGCGTACAGCAGCTGGATCGGGTCCAGCAGTCCCTGTTCGTTCAGCAATACCCCGAGGCGCGCCTGTTCGAGGCTCACCAGCCCCTGGGTGGTGTTCGCCGAGGCGGCGGGGATACGGGAATCAGCCGTGGCCATAGGGTGGGATATCCGTGGGGTTCGAAGAGGTGGAGGCGCCGGAGGGGAGGCTGTCGAGCAGATGCAGGGTGAGCGGATCGGCGATGCCGGTGCCGGGCAGGTGATAGCGCAGCTGCAGCCGGGCGATGGCGCGATGGGTCAGGGGGCCCAGGCGGCCATCAATGTGGCCGTCGTAGTGGCCCGCCTCCCGCAGCTGCTGCTGCAGATGCCGTATCTGTCCGGGTACTGCGTCGAGCGGCTGTGACATGGCCGGTGCGCCGAAGGCGATTTCCGCCTGCGTACCGGTGCTGCGCAGGCAGCGGCCGCCATGCGTCTGCAACAGGGCCGCGGTCTGGGCCGGAACGGACTGGCGTACCCGTACCGCCGGATCGATCTTCGCGATGCAGCGCTCCCAGGCGTGGTCCTGGGGAACCTGCGCGACCGCCGCGGCCGGAGCCGGTTCGGCGTGGCTGTCACCGCTGCGCAGCAGTGTGGTGGTGGCGATGCCGCACAGGGCGGCCAGTGAGGCGGCGATGGCCCACGACGGCGCATGGCGGCGCTTCGCGCGTGGTTGCCGTACCCCTGCCTCAGCGGCAGCGGCCTGGACCAGCGTTGCATCGATCGTGCGCTGTGCCCCGTTGTCGGCGTACAGGCCGTACAGGCAGCGGTCCATGATCAGGTGGATGTGTCGCGGGTTGCCGCCCGTTGCCTGGTACAGGGCGGCGGCAGCGTCCTCGTGCAGGCTGAAGCGGTCGTTGCCGCCGGCAGCCTGCAGCCGGTGCTGCACATAGGCGCGAACACTTCCAGCGGGCAACGGGTCCAGGCAGGCATGTTTGCTGATGCGGCTGGTGAGCTGGCGGATGCCCGGCTGCGCGAGCAGCGTCAGCAGCTCCGGCTGGCCCGCCAGCACGATCTGCAGCAGCTTCTCCTGCCCGGATTCCAGGCAGGTCAGCAGCCGCAGCAACTCCAGGCTTTCGATATCCAGGTTCTGTGCATCGTCGATGACCAGCACGCAGGTGGTCTGCCGTTGCCAGCATTGCAGCAGGAAACGGTTGAGTGTCTCGATATCCGCGGCCGGGTTGCCCTGCGGCATCAGCGCGAAATCGCGCAGCACCGCAGCCAGCAGGTCGCCGCCCTGAAGGAATGTATTGAACACCAGCGAGACCACCATCCCGTCCTGCTCCAGCCCGGCGATCAGCTTGCGCAGGAAGGTGGTCTTGCCCGTGCCGACTTCGCCGGTCAGCAGTACGAATCCGGCGCGGGTGCGCAGGCAATGGCCTGCTTCGACCAGGTCGCGCTCCAGTGCCAGGGTCTGGAAGTAGCCGGTGGTATCGGGCGTGGGCGGGAACGGCGAGCGTTGCAGTCCCAGCAGCTCCAGGTGCCGGATCATGGCCGGGTTCATTGGCTGGCTCCCTGCAGCTGCGCCAGCGCCCGGCGGATCAGCGCCGAGTTGCCGTTTTCCGCGGCCAAGCGCCGCAACCGGGTCTGCGCGGCTTCCGCTTCGCCACGGCCGGCTTCCAGCAGCGCGAGGTTGACGCCGGCCTGCTCGTCGTTGGCGATACGCGCCAGGATCTGCCGATAGCTTTCCTCTGCGGCCACCAGCTCACCCCGGGTATGGGCCACCCAGGCTTCGGTACGCAGCAGGGTCAGGCTGTCGCCCGGCAGCTGCGAACGCAGCAGCGCCAGTCCGGCCTCGATCGCGGCTGCATCGTCCCGTGCCACCGCCGCTTCCAGCGACTTGAGCAGCGCCGGAATCTGCGCGGAAGAGGACGTGGCCGGTGCCGCCATGGCCGGGGCCTGAGTGCCGCTGTCGCGGCGGCTGACGGTGATGCTCAGCTGCTGCGCCTGTACGTCCACCACGGTGTCGGTCGTGGCCCCCCCCGTCGCCGCCGGCGCCACCGCAGGGGCCGATGCCGGCGGTGATGCCGGCACGACTGCCGAAGGCGAGGGTGCCGGCGATGCCGGAATGGCGGCGGTGCCGGTATCCCGGTCCATGGGCGTTGGCGGCGGCAGTGTCGGCAAACCAGGTGCCGGTGACGGCGTGGCTGCCACCTGCCGGATGGCAGGTGCCTTTTGCGCGGGCACGGGGGCGGTCGCCACTGACGCGACTGGCTGAGGCGCGGCGCGGCGCGGAGCGGTTGCCTTGGTATAGAACAGGCCTGCAGCCAAACCGCCGGCCATCACCGCCGCTGCCCACACAAGCCGTGGGCGGTGGCGTGACGCATGCGCAACCGGCCGCGCGGCAGGTACGGCCGCGGGCGAAGATCGCGCGGGCAGGGCGTTGCTCTGCCGCAGTGCGTCGTAGATCAGGCTCACAGCACTTTCACCCTCAGCACCAGCACCAGCTCGCGGGTGGTGTGGCGCTTGGCGCGGGAACCGAACATGCGGCCGAACACCGGCACGTCGGACAGACCGGGCACGCCACGATCATCCAGGGACGCGTTCTGGTCGATCAGCCCGCCGAGCATCACCGTGTCGCCGTCGCGCAGGTTGAGGGTGGTGGTGATGCCCTTGACGTTGACCTGCGGCAGGGTGACCGCATTGCCGTTCGGGAATTCCTTCAGCGCCAGGCTGGCGGTATCGACCTCGGTCTGCATCGGATGCACCAGCAACTCGACGGTACCGTTGTCGTGGATCATCGGCGCCACGCCGATCACCACGCCGGAGAATAGTGAATCGGTCTGGATGTCGGTGGACTGGTTGGAAGCACCGCCGCCAGTGTTGGAGAAGTTGCTGGTGGATTTGGTGACATAGCGGATGTTGGTGCCCACACTCAGGTAGGCCGGACTGCCGTTGCGCACACGCACACTCGGGTTGGACAGCACCTTGACGTTGCCGAAGCCGCGCAGCACGTTGACCGCCGCCGAGAACGTGTCGCCCATATAGCTCAGCCCCATCGCGCGTCCCAGGGCGGAGCCCAGGGTCTGGTTGGGGAACGTGATCGTGCGTGCCTGCTCGTTCAGACGGGTCAGGCCGTCATAGCCGAGGACGGAATCGGCGGCCGGCAGAATCGTTGCCGGCGTGTCGGCATAGATGCCGGCAACGCGATCACGCAGCAGGTTCCAGTCCACCCCGAAATTGCTGTTGTCGTTGAGCGACACATCCAGGATCTGGGCTTCGACCAGCACCTGGCGGCGCAGCTTCTTCTTGTTGTGCTCGACCAGCTCCTCCACCGCACGGATCTGCGAGGGGCGACCGCGCACGAACAGGGTGCCGCTGTTCGGATCCAGGTTGTAGCTGGCAACCGCGGCCGGCTTGGGCGCGTCGGGCGTGGTCGGTGCGGTGTTCTGCTTGGCCTTCTCGATCTCCAGGATGACATCCAATGCCGCGCCGAGCTGCTTGTACGGGTCGCTTTCCTTGCCGACCGTGCCGATCATCGACAGTGCACCGCGCAGTGACTGCCCCCCGCCTTCGCCGGCCATGCCGGCACCGAACACGTCGCCACCGGTGGCCAGGTCCAGTGACGTGACCGAATTGAGCATGTCCACGTTGAAGATGCGCTCCTTGGTCTGGCTGACGACCAGTGCCCCGCCGCGCAGTTCGCCATGCAGGTCGAACGCTTCCAGGATGTGGTTGAACACCTCGCGTGCCGAAACATTGCTCAGGTGCAGGCTGGAGCGCTGTTTCTGCTCGAGCACCTTGGGGTCGACGATGAGGTTCATCTTCAACTCGCCGGCCAGCGCCCACAGCAGCTGGCCGACGTCGGCATCGAACATGCTGATGCTGACCACGCTGTGCTCCAGCGGGTCGTAGGCCGGCGCCAGCGGCGTGGTGACGGTGCCGAGCGGGGCCTTGCGCTCGATGCTTTCCAAACGGCGGTCCTGCGCCTGGAGCAGCTTGGCCGACTCATCGGCGATTGCCGTGCCCGTCTTCTCCAGGGCCTTGTGTTCGACCGGCGGCAGGTCCTGCACGCTGCGCGGAGGCATGTTGGCGCAGGCGCCCAGCAGCAGGCTGCCGATGCCGGCCACCAGCAGGCGGGGTAACGGCATGGTCTGTGGCGATGTGGGCGTCGTGGAGCGGGACAGATGCGTCATGGGATGAACCTCGGAGAAGACGGGGTGGTGAGCTCAGCGTTCAAGGGCGGTCAGCCAGCCGAGCAGGGTTCCGGCGCTTTCGGCCAGCACCAGGTCGTCATGGCGGAAACTGGAAGGGCGGTCGGGATTGGCCATGCACAGGGAACTTCCCGAGGCAAAGCCGTTGTTGACGGTATCGAAGCGCGGATGCGGGCTGGCGCTGTCGCCGTCCCTGTCGCGGCCGGGGGCTACCAGTGCGAATGCAGGATTGACGGTGTCGCCGGCCTCGTCGCAGGCCGGAGTCGCGCCGGCGGGATCGGCCGGATAGAAGGCCGTGCCAGCGGGGACCTTGTAGTACGGCTGGCCGGTTGATCCGGGTTGAGCCGTCACGTCGGCCAGCGTGGCCAACAGGCCTGCGGTGCCATCCTGATCGGTGAATTCGGCGGACCGGGGGAGCGGGCGGGTCAGGTCGGTGCCGGCTTTCCGGTAGACGGCATAACGCAGCCGTTGTTCGAGCGGTGGCAGGCTCAGGCCCAGCGATTCGTACGGCAGCCAGCCCACACGCAGTGCCGCCGGGCAGCTTGCAACGGCGGTGCCCGTGCCCGGGGTTTCGCGGCCGAGATGGCTGCTGCCGGCGGCCTCGCTGCTGTCCGGACAGGGCAGCCGTTTATTGCGCACGAGGAAGGCACGCAGCGCATTGCGTGCTTCGGCCAGCTCCGCCTGCGCGCGGGCGTGGTCACGCGATTGCCCGTACAGCTCGAAGGCGCCCACGCCCAGCGCGCTCAGCAGGCCGATGATGCCGGTGACCACCGACAGCTCGACCAGGTTGAATCCCCGTTGGCGGCGCGGCAAAGCCATATCAGCGGGGGGCCGCCGGGGCCGGTGCCGCGGATGCCGCACTGGAGATGTCATAGCGCAACTGGGCCCGCAGGCGGCCCAGCTCGTCACTGACCTGGGAGATGCGTGCCTGCCGCTGCGGCGAGTCGGGCTGCTGGATCAGCATGGCCATCTCGCGGCCGAGCCGTTGCGCCTGCAACGCGATCTGGATGTTGGCGCGTGCCGCTTCGATATTGACGTTGGCTGGCAATGAGCCCGTGGCAGCGGCCGTATCGAGCTGGCGCAGCAATGCCTGTGCCTGGGCTTCGTTCTGTGCAAGCTGCTGGTCCATCTGCTGCAGGCTCAGCTGTGTGGCGGCGGCCGGTTTGGCCGGACGGCGGGGAAACGCGGGTGCCGTGGCGATACCGGTATCCGGCGTGGCTGTCTGCGCGGCGCCGCTGCTCTGCCACGGGGCCACCGTGTCCTGCGTGGCGGTCGCGGCTGGCGGGAGCCCGCTGGACACGGTTTCCACAGCGGATTGCGCGGGCGCCACGGCGGCGGAGGGCTGTCGCTGCAAGCCGGCGACCAGCAGCACGCCCACCAGTGCCAGGGCGCCGGCGCCCAGCACGATCTTTGCTGCCGGCTTCACAGCGTGTCTCCACTCATGACCGGATTGCGTACCTTCAGCACGCTGGTCTGGCCATCGGCGCTGCGCAGCCGCACCCAGTCACGGCCGATCGCCAGCACGCGCGAGCCATCGTCCAGCCGCGAGCCGGTTCTCACCGGTTGGCCGTTGACCACGGCACTGCTGCGGCCGTTGGTGACAAGAACCATGGACACGCTGACCGGGCCTGCGAATGTGTCGGGGCCGGTGGCGCTGCCGTCCGTGAGGGACGGCGCCGCGTCGGTGGCCGGCGGCAGGGCGATGAGGGATTCTCCCGCGCTTGGGGTGGTAACCGGGCGCAGCCGCGCGACCAGCTCCAGCACCTGGCGGTTGCGGTTGATCGATGCGCGCAGTTGCGCCGCTTGCGTGCTTTCCTCGGCGTTGTTGCCGAGGAACAGCACCGCCGGTTTGACGATCACCATTGACGCCAGCCAGCCCGAAACACCAAGCCAGAGCGTCAGTGCGGTCATCGCGATGTACTTTTTCTTCACGGTGTCGGCTCCGGCGTGCCCGTGGCAACGGTTTTGAGCAGATAGGAAAAGACGCCCCCTCCGGCGCGGGTGCCGCCGCCAGACTGCGGATCCAGCGGGACTGGATCGAAACCTTCACGGCGCAGGCGCTCCACGAACGTGGCCACCTGCATGCCGGGTGTGCCGCGCCCGGCATCCACCATTCCATCCACGCGCAGGGTGCGCTGTGGTCCAGCCCCCGGCAGTACCGGCATGCCGGGCTGGCTGGGCGGTTGTTCCACCCGCACGCGCAGGATCCGCACCTCATCACTGGCGGCGCGACGGACGGCCTCCAGGCCGCTGACCGGATTCACCCTGTCGGCAAGACCCTTGGCTTTCTCGACGAACTGCAGCGCGTTGTCGAATCCGGCCGGTAGTGCAGCGTCACCGGCCAATTGCAGGGTCTGGCTCTCAAGTGCCGCGATTTCAGCGGAGATGGCCTCACTGCGCGTTTCGGCGTCGTTGGCGCTGAGGGTCCACCGCGCGCCGAGCGCACCCAGTGCGATGGTGATCAGCAACGAGGCTGCGGAAGCCAGTGGCAAGGCCCACTCGGCCAGATAGGCGGCACGGCTGGGCAACGGGTTGACCGCGTCGCGGGTGGAGGCATGGGCACGTACCCAGTCGATGCCACTGGACCAGCGCCGGCCCTCGGCATCGCTGAAAGTCCGCATCGGAACCTGGGTGACGCGCGCACCGGTGTTGACGGAAAAGATCTCCGCCAGCGCCTCGTTCATCGGTACCTGGCCCGGTTCGGCCGCGG
Organism: Stenotrophomonas pictorum JCM 9942; assembly: GCF_001431585.1. Taxonomy (NCBI): domain Bacteria; kingdom Pseudomonadati; phylum Pseudomonadota; class Gammaproteobacteria; order Lysobacterales; family Lysobacteraceae; genus Stenotrophomonas; species Stenotrophomonas pictorum. Next base: position 102,449 of record NZ_LLXS01000005.1, read on the forward strand.
GAACAAACAGCGAACACCACTGGAACTGCAGCGGCTCGGCATCCTCGTCGCCGCGTGCCAGGTCATCGGCGACCTGCTGGGCGAGGGCACCGGCGGTCATCGTCAGGTCGGTGACATCCTCGCTGTAGGCCATCGAGGAACGGCAGATGATGTCGTGCTTGCGTACCGCCAGCACGCACAGCTGCCGCCCGGCATGGATGACCAGACCTTCGCCACTCTTGATCGCGCTCCACATCAGCGAGGTCAGGGGCACCACCAGACAGTGGTCCGGCTGGGCCTCGGCCCACGCATAGGTCTGCTGCCAGAGCTCGAGCGGTACCGCGGTGAACAGCGATTGATAGCCGGCTCCCATGGAGCGGTTCTTGTGGATCAGGATCTTGCCCTCGCCGTCGATCATGCCGTCAGCGCGCAAGCGCTTTTCGATCAGGGCAACCGCATGGGCGGGGCTGCCTTCCAGCGAGATGACGCTGCTGACGCCGCCTTCGAATTCGGCGAACAGCCAGGCCGGTCCTTCCAGGCGTGGACGGCTGTCGGTGACCGCCACGGTATCGTGGCCGAATGCCAGCCAGCGGCCGTGGAGCTGGACGATGCTTTGCATGCTCATGGTTGGGCGCTCGCGTGGGTGGTCTGCGCAACGATGCCGGTGGTATCGGGCGGGCCGGCGGTGCGGAACAGCAGGCTGCCGCGCAATGTCAGCGATAACGGCGCCGGAGGCCGGTCACCAAGCTCCAGTGGCAGATGGAACAGCCCTTCTTCGACATGGGTTACTGAAAGTTCGAAGGTATCGGCACCGAAGATCCGCTCCGGTGCCGGGGCGATGCCGGCCAACAGCGAACTGGCGTCCGCGCGCGAAAGCTGCGTCTGGTTCAGGTTGATCAGGCGTTCGCCCCAGACCTCCGGGCGCATGTCCAGCGCCGCCAGCTGATCCATCAGCTGGCCCGCCGAACGCGCGTTGTCGACCTTCAGTTGTGCCTCTTGCTGGTGCATTTTCGCCAGCGCCAGCAACTCGTTGCGGTTGCTGAGCTGGTCATAGGCCGTTGCCAGCCCGGTCCGTGCGGTGATGAACCACGCGGCGGCGGCGACCAGGGCTAGAAGCGTCCCGGCGAACACCAGCAGGGAGAGACGACGTGACCGGCGCAGCCGGCCCAGCGGCGAGGCGATGGCCATGGCTATTACTGGTTCATCTTGTAGTGGGCGGTCATCGTCAACACCTGTTCGGTATCGGTGTTGGTGCCGTTTGCGCCAGCCGTGCCGGAGCCGGAGGTATTGAAGGCCTCGGTGTTGTTGCCCTGCCATTCGATACCGGCGGTGTTGGCATTGTCCGTGGCGGTCTTGGCGGCGACGCCCTGCTGGCGGAACGCGCCGGATTGCGGATCGGGCTTGCCATCGATCATCTGGTCCAGTGAGCGCGCCAGGTCCGGGGTCAGGCCGGAGATGACCATCACGTTGCCCGAGCCGGAGCCGGTACCCGGCGGATTCCACTGGAAGCAGACCTGCACTTCCTGCGGATTGCCGTTGGTATCCAGGTAGACATAGCGGTCTTCAAAACCTTCGCCGCGACCCGGCGGCAGGCTGATGCCGGCGCGGCGCATCATGTCGCGCAGCTGCAGGCCATTGGTGCTTGCCGCGGTGATGCCCTGCGGGGCGGCGGCATTGCAGATGGCACCGGGCGAGGTCGCGCCGGCCATGTCGCCGCCGGACAGCGAACCGGCGGCACCGTTGAAGTCGATACCGGCGACCATCAGCCGCGGCGCGGCCTGGTTGTCACCCACCGGGGCGCCGAAACGCTGGTGGTAGCTGTTGTAACCCACCACCCACTGGTCGACGAACTTCTGCTTGATCCGGGTGTACTCGGCGTTGCGCTGGACATCGCGGCCGATCATCACTGCGCCGATGATTACACCAATGATGACCAGCACCACGGCCATTTCGACCAGCGTGAAGCCGCCTTGGCGGCGGTTGGATCGGATTTGCATTGAAGAGCCCCTTTGGAAGAACCGGTGTGCCCGCTGTTGCTGGCGCGGGTGGTGTGTTTCAGGCGACTAGATACGGGAGCGTCGTAAGACACGCGTAAGAGCTGGGCGAACGCGGGGCGCTGGACTATCTTCTGGGTATTCCCGACAGGTACCTTCCGATGATCCGTAGCGTGCTGTTGCTGGCCATGGCCGTGGTTCCCGCGACGTTCTCATTTGCCGCCGACCGCATCACCGGTACCGGGTTTGCCACCCGTTCGGAGGTCATCGCGCCGCATGCGATGGCGGCGACCTCGCAGCCGCTGGCCACGCAGATCGCGCTGGAGGTGATGAAGTCCGGCGGCTCGGCGGTGGACGCGGCCATCGCCGCCAATGCCGCACTCGGTTTGATGGAGCCGACCGGCAACGGGATCGGCGGGGACCTGTTCGCGATCGTCTGGGATCCGAAGACGCAGAAGCTGTATGGCTACAACGGCTCGGGCCGTTCGCCGCGTTCGTTGACCCTGGCCGAACTCCAGCGCCGGGGACTGAAGGAGATCCCGGCCACCGGGCCGCTGCCGGTATCGGTGCCCGGCACGGTGGATGGCTGGTTCGCGCTGCATGAGCGCTTCGGCCGCAAGCCGATGGCCGACAACCTCGCACCCGCCATCGGCTACGCCCGTGACGGCCATCCGGTGGCGGAGGTGATCGCCTATTACTGGGACCGTTCGGTGCCCAAGCTGTCGTCGTATCCCGGGTTCAAGGAACAGTTCACCATCGACGGTCGCGCCCCGCGCAAGGGCGAGATCTGGCGCAATCCGAATCTGGCCGACACACTGCAGCAGATTGCTGAGGGCGGTCGTGACGCGTTCTACAAGGGGCCGATCGCCCGCACCATCGGCGCCTACTTCAAGGCCAATGGCGGCTATCTCAGCTACGAGGACCTGGCCAGCCACCACGGCGAGTGGGTGGAGCCGGTCAGCAGCAACTACCGGGGATATGACGTCTGGGAACTGCCGCCCAACAGCCAGGGCATCGCCGCGCTGCAGATCCTCAATATCCTGGAGGGCTACGACTTCTCGAAGATCCCGTTCGGCTCGCCCGAACATGTCCACCTGTTCGTGGAGGCCAAGAAACTGGCCTTCGCCGATCGGGCGCGCTTCTATGCCGACCCGGCGTTCTCACCGGCGCCGGTGCAGCGGCTGATTTCCAAGGACTACGCCGCGCAGCGGCGCGCGTTGATCTCGCCAGACAAAGCGTTGACGCAAGTGCAGCCGGGCACGCCCCGTCAGCTGGAGGAGGGCGACACCATCTACATGACCGTGGCCGATGCCGACGGCATGATGGTGTCACTGATCCAGTCCAACTATCGCGGCATGGGCAGTGGCATGGCGCCGCCGGGGCTGGGCTTCATCCTGCAGGATCGTGGCGAGATGTTCGTCCTGCAGAAGGATCATCCCAACGGCTATGCACCCGGCAAGCGGCCGTTCCAGACCATCATCCCGGCGTTCATCACCAAGGACGGCAAGCCCTATGCGAGCTTTGGCGTGATGGGCGGCGCGATGCAGCCACAGGGGCATGCGCAGATCGTGATGAACCTGGTGGATTTCGGCATGAACCTGCAGGAGGCCGGCGATGCCCCGCGCATCCAGCACGAAGGTTCGACCGAGCCGACCGGACAGGCGCTGGCGATGAGCGACGGCGGCGAGGTCAATCTGGAAACCGGGTTCCCGTACGAAACCATCCGCGCGCTGATGCGCAAAGGCCACCGGGTGGTATTCGCCGACGGTCCCTATGGTGGCTATCAGGCGATCCTGCGTGACCCGGACAGCGGGGTGTATTACGGCGCATCGGAGAGCCGCAAGGACGGGCAGGCGGCTGGCTACTGAGTCCGGCTGGGAAGGCCGCCGCCGGCAACGGGCGGGACTGACGGCAGCGCAGGCAAGCGCGCTTGGGGGCTGTCCTCGCAGACACGCAGGCCATGCGTGTCACTGATCCGCCGCCCTGCGTTCCCGGACGGAAAGCGGCGGGCCGCTTTGCTCAGCGATGGCACGCACCGCCCAGGTGTGGGCGCCGCTCAATCACCGCCCACGGTGCGTTCCGCCTTGGCCCGGGCGTCCTCCTGGGCCATCTGTTCGCGTTCTATCCATGCCTCGATGATGTGCCGGGTGCGCTGTGCCAGGCGGCGCTGCCGGTGGTGTTCGGCATCCAGTACCCGGTACAGCGACACCATCACCAGCACCATCAGCAATGCGAAGGGCAGCGCCGCGATGGTGATCATGCTTTGCAATGCGTCCAGTCCGCCGGCCAGCAGTAGGACTGCGGCGATGAGCGCAACGGCCACGCCCCAGACCAGTTTGCGCGACAGCGGCGGGTCGCCGGCTTCGTCAATGGACATGCTGGCCAGCACCAGGACCGCCGAATCGGCCGAGGTAACGAAAAAGATGGTCAGCAGTACCAGCGCAAGGACGGAAAGAAGCAGTGAGGCGGGCAGGCTGTCGAACATCGTGAACAGCACCGTCTCATAGCCGTTGCCCAATGCCTGTACCAGATCGGCATGACCGAACAGCTGCGACCACAGTGCGGTTCCACCGAACACGGAGAACCACAGGAAGCCGAGCAGCGTGGGAGCCAGCACCACGCCCACCACGAATTCCCGCACGCTGCGACCCCGTGAAACGCGCGCGATGAACGAGCCGACGAAAGGCGCCCATGCGATCCACCACGCCCAATAGAAGATCGTCCAGTCCGCCACCCAGGTGCTGCCGGAGAAGGGCGACATGCGCAGGCTCATTGTCACCAGCTGGTTCAGATAGGAGCCCAGCGTGGTGGTGAACGTATCGAAGATGAAGCCGGTGGGGCCGAGCAGCAGCACCGCCGCCAGGGCGAGGTTGAAGTTGGACAGCCACTTGATGCCCCGTTCCACGCCGCTGGCGGTGGAGGCCATGTACAGCACGAACGCCACCACTATCACGGTCAGTTGCAATGGGACGCCGGCACTCACCCCGAACACCCGTTGCAGGCCGGCGGCGATCTGGATGGTGCCAAAGCCCAGTGTCGTGGCTACGCCGATGGCGGTGGCCACCACAGCGGTGATGTTCACCAGCTTGCCGAACCAGCCGCGGTGATGATGTCCGATGACCGGTTGCAGCATGTCGCTGATCAGTCCCCGTCCATTGCGGTTGTACTGGAACCAGGCCATCGCCAGCCCGATCAGCGCATAGATTGCCCACGGGTGCAGGCCCCAGTGGAAGAACGCATAGCGCATCGAAGCGCGCGCCGCGTCCATGCTTTGCGGTGGCAGGCCCTCGGGCGGAGTAACGAAGTGCGAGATCGGCTCGGCGGCACCCCAGAACACCAGGCCGATTCCCATGCCGGCGGCAAACAGCATCGACAGCCAGCTGGCGCGGGAGAAATCCGGTTCGGCATCCTCGCCGCCGATGCGCAGGTTGCCCAGTCGGCCGAAGGCCAGATACAGCAGGAACAGCAGCGTCAGAAACACGATCAGCAGATACAGCCAGCCGGCGCCGCGTACCACCTCGGTCAGCGCGGTCTGCACCACCTCGTTGAACGGACCGGGTGCGATACCGGCGATGAGCACCAGCAGGGCAACCAGTGCGATGGAGACACGAAACACCATAAAGGAGCTTCTCCAGTCAAAGGGGATTGAAGGGAGCTGAGCCGGTATCTGCGCAGCAGGGGGTTCTCCGCGGGCAGGCGCGGCAAGGCGCTGCAGGCGAGCCCGGAGTAGGGCCACTGGAATTGGCGCGACGATCATCATGCTACTGAACGGAATGTCACCATTTTGTTAGCGGTCGATGACGGGGCGTGGTGCGGCGGTGACCGGCTGACACGGCACCGTCCTGCGTTGCGCGGCGTTGCGCGGCGTTGCCGATGGGGCGATGAGTCCGCTGCGAGGACATGGCATGGAGTGACGCATCCCAGTCAGGTCACCCTCACCGGGGCAGCGGGTGAGGGTGATCGGGCAAGCCGTGGACGGGGTGGGGGCGCCACACCCCGGCAGGGCGGAGACCCTCAAGTCCCCGCGCGCGGGCCCGGTTATCCCTTTCCAACACCCGCCATTGCCCGGAGGTCCGGGCACAGCGCATCCGGCGGCTGTTTGACCGCCGGCACCGGTTGGACGTGCTAGCGTTCTTCCGTCCACCACTGGGAAGTCGTCATGGAACTTCGCACCGTTTTCCGGCTTGTCGGGCTGTCCTTGGTACTGATGCTTGCCGCCTGCGCCAGCACCCCGCGTGTGGCCAGCCAGGCGGATCCCAGCGCGGACTTCTCGCGCTACCGTAGTTTCGCGTTCTACACACCGCTGGCCCTGGAGCAGCACGGTTACACCACCATCACCAGCAACCGCATCCGTGCGGCGGTTCGTACCCAGATGGAGGCGCGGGGTTATGTGTTCGATGAGCGCAATCCGGATTTGTGGGTGAACCTCAACGCGTACCTGCAAGACAAGACGCGTGTCACCACGATGCCGGAAGTGGACTACGACTATTACTACAGCTATCGCGCCCGCGGCTATGTGGCTGTGCCTTACTGGCGTGACCGTACCGATGTGTACCAGTACACCGAGGGCACACTCAATGTGGATGTGATCGATGCCCGTCTGAAGCGGCTGGTCTGGGAAGGCATCGCGGTTGGCACCGTCGGCCGTTCCGATCCGCAGCGTCGCGGCGAGCGGATCGACGCGGCCGTGGCGGCGATATTTGCCGAATACCCCTATCGTGCGGCCGCCACCACCCCCTAGAGTCCCGTCGCATGGCGAGGATGTCCGGTGCTTTCGCGCGCGCCCAGCTGAGATGGATCGTACTGGCACGCAAGCACCCGTCTGCCTGGTTGCTGGGCGTGCAGCTGCTGGGCGTGCTGCTGTATCCGGTGATGGAAAACATGCCGGCAGGACGTGCGGTGTTCGGCGCCTTCGGCATGGCGGTGCTGGGCTTGTCGGTGTGGGTGGTGCGTCGCAGTCCGCTCACCATCTGGATTGCACTGGTGCTGGCGATACCGGCCGTGATTTTCTCGGTCGCCGGCGCCTTGCTAGATCGCTATTCGGTGACGATGGTGGCGCAGTTATTCGAATGTCTGCTGTACTTCTATACGACATGGAGCCTGATCGCCTACATGTTGCAGGATCACAAGGTCACCCGCGATGAGCTGTTCGCCGCCGGCGCGACCTTCACCCTGCTGGCCTGGGCATTCGCTTTCGCGTTTTCGGTCTGCCAGCACTGGATCCCCGGCAGCTTTGTCGCCACCAGCGAGGGCGATTTCCGGACGTGGACGGAGCTGCTTTATCTCAGCTTCAGCTTGCTCTCGGGAGTGGGCCTGAGTGATGTCGTGCCGGTGCTGCCGCAGGCCCGCGCGCTGGTGATGCTGGAGCAGTTTTCAGGCGTGATGTATGTGGCTCTGGTTGTTTCCCGACTGGTCGGACTGACGATCCACAAAGCCGGAAAAAAATGAACGCCAGATAAAAATTTCGCGCCCGGAGGCGCGAATTTTGCAGCAGATTATGTGTATTCGTCGGCGAGAGAGAGCCTGATGTCGTCCCGCGTGGATACGCGAGGAACCTCGATAGGCTAATATTTGCTCGATCTAATTCATTTGCGCTTTGCGTTGACGCCGTTTGCGGACTTTGGCGGTTCACTGGTAGCCCTGCTTCCAGGGGGCGGACACAGGATTGTGTCCTCCGGCAATTCCTTCCCTGAGTGGCATGGATATATCCAACAACGAAAAACCGGTGTCCGATCGCTTGCTGATCGGTGAATGTGTCGTGGTGCTGTCCTCGCGTGAGGTGCATGTGCCCGGCGCACGGCGGTTGCGCCGATTGACGCCCAAAAGTATCGGAGTGCTGCTGGTGCTGGTCCGCAAGGCCGGCCAGGTCGTCACGCGTGATGAGCTGTTCGCCGAGGTGTGGCCGGACACCATGCCGACCAACGATGTGCTCACCCAGGCGGTCACGCATTTGCGCAAGGCCTTCACTTCGGGCGAGAGCGGAATTGATGGCGCGGCGTATATCGAAACCATCGCCAAGACCGGTTACCGCTTGCTGGCACCGGTGTCGTGGGAGGGCCAGGGTTCTATTCCTGCGGGACGGTCGCCGTTAAGCGAAACGGCGCTGGTTCACGGCGCGCAAGCTGGCGCAACGCATGCGGCCGATGTGCCCAGGCGCTCGATACGCCGGCGGCTGCGACGCCAGGTGTTGATTGCTGTCGGCCTTGCGCTGCTGGCCAGTACGGTGGTGATGTTCTGGTTGTTGTGGACCGCGCCGGCGGTTGCCGATCCGGATGTGGTCAATACCCGTGGTACCCGTGTGGTGGGTAGTCCGGAGCGCCCCTACCGGCTCATCACCTCTACCGCAGCCTTCGAGACCAGTCCGGCCCTGTCGCCCGACGGTTCGCTGGTGGTGTTCGCCAAGGAGGAGGAGGGGCTTTCCAGTCTGTGGATACAGAGCACGGGCAATACCGCCGCCGCGCCGCTTGTCGCGCCACCTGCGCAGGCTTCCGACCGCTTTCCGGCATGGTCGCCGGATGGGCGCGAGATCGCATTCGCGCGATTCCATCCGGGGGACATGTGCGAGGTGTTGCTGGTGTCGGCGACAGGGGGCAGTGCGCGGCGGGTGGCGCGTTGTGATGGCACCGAGATGCTCAGCTTCGACTGGTCGCCCGACGGGCGCAGCCTGCTCTTCGGCTCGATGACAGGCAGCCAGGCCAGCCGGGGTATCCGGGTACTGGATCTGGTATCCGGCCGTTGGTCGTCGTTGCGCTATGAAACGGGCAATGACGATTTCGACTACGCGCCGCGTTACTCGCCCGATGGCAAGCGGATCGGTTTCGTGCGCAATCCGCAGGTGGGGGATCTGTGGGTGATGGATGCCGATGGTCGCAACGCCAGGCGTGTGACCGAGGATGCGGCGGAAATACGCGGCTGGAGCTGGCTCGGTGCGACCGAGTTGGTGTTCGGCCGACGTGTGGACAGCGAGTCCCGTCTGTATCGCCTGGATGTGACAACCGGCCTGCTGCGTGATCTGGGCGTGGATGACGCCGACAGCCCGTCGGTGTCGCGGCAGGGACGCAGCCTGGCGTTCAAGCGGGACCACCCCAGGTACGCGCTGTTCCGGTTTCCATTGGGAGAGCAAGGCGGCAAGCCGCAGCGGTTGTTCGCATCTTCGGGGCGGGACGGTCAGCCGATGGTGTCGCCAGACGGCAAACGCCTTGCATTCACCTCCAACCGCTCGGGCACGTTCGCGCTGTGGTGGGGAAGGCTGGATGATCCCGATTCGTTGCAGGTGATCGAAGGTTTCCGTCCGGAAGCGCGGCAGCCGATGGACTGGTCCGCCGATGGCCACAGCCTGCTGGTTGCCGGGCGTGACGGCGAGGGCATGCCCGGCATCTATGAGGTGACGCCCGAAGAGGGGCACTGGAAGAAATTGCCGGTGCCGGTGCATGAGCCGTTGCAGGCGATCTATGGATCACAACCGGGCAGCGTGCTGGTGCTCGAGCGCGACAACGATGACCGGATGCGGTTGACCCTGTTCGACCGCCGGCAGCAGCCATGGCGGCGCCTTGCCTCGATGGAGGGGGTGTCCCAGGTACGGCTGGACAGGGCAGGAGATCGTGTTCTGTTCACGCGGCTGGCGCACGCCGGCTTGTGGCAGGTGGGCCCGACGTTGGCCCAGAGCAGTATCAGGCTGCTCAGCACGGAGGCGCCTACGCGCTGGCGTTATCGCACGTGGGCGGTGACGGGCACCGGCAAGGTGCACTATCTGCATATCGCTCCGGACTGTGCCAGTCAGCTCACCGCCATTGAGCAGCCGGATCGCAGCCTGTGTCTGGACGCGCGACGCTACGGATCGCGCAACGGTTTGAGCATGGCACCCGATGGCAGCGCTGTTTATGTCGCTTTGGCCATCGCCGACGGCACCGATATCGGTCTGATGCCGGTAGCGGAGCGTGTGCCGTGGCCTTCGCTTGGTGCGGCCAAGTGGTTGCCCTGGTTGAAAAAACCGCTTTCGTGATTCTTTCGCAAGTGGCATCTGGAAATTTTCGGAGCAAACTCGCCGGAACTTCCTGACCTGGGGCGCCAGAGTTGGCAAAACCATCGGCCATTGACGGCAAATGATGGTGTGTCACATGCGGCAGGTATCCTGGGTCGATCGCGGCCAGTCGGTGTCATTCGAGAAGCAGGCTGAAGAGGGCGAGCGACCCAATTGTGTGGGAGTTGCCCGGCTGGGCAGTCTGCAGACCTCCGGAACGGTGTTCACGGTGTGGTTGCAGTTGCGTGGCAGCGCCTGGGTGGAGTCCAAGGAAGGCAAGTTCCGCCTGCGCCAGCGCGAGTGGATCGCGTTCGAGAAGGAGTCGCGGCCGTTGATCCAGGCCGGGCGCGACGGGATGTGTATCGGCGTGAGCCTCGACAGTGACGCGCTGCGCATGCTCGGAACGCTGGCCGACAGCAGCGTCTATACCGGCCGTGGCCGCATGACCCAGGCCGAGGCCCGGCTGGCACTGCGCCTGTGGCGCGAAGCGCAAGGGCCGGGTACCAGCATCCATCACCTGCGGCCGTTGCTGCTGCATATCGCCTCGCTGCAGCGGGAGATGTCCGGCGGCGTGCAGCGGTGCCCGGGACGGTCACGCATGCGCAAGCGGCAGGTGTTCGGGCGGATGCAGCGGGCGCGCATGTACCTGGAAGGCAACAGCCACCGGGTGGTGCGTATCGGTGAACTGGCCGAGCTGACCAACTTCTCCAGCTGGTACCTGTCCAAGACGTTCCAGAGCCTGTACGAGGAAAGTCCGCAGTCGTTGTCTGCACGCCTGCGTCTTGAACGTGCGGCCATGTTGCTGCGCGATACCGACATGATGATCGGTGAAGTGGCCGCTGCCAGTGGCTTTGACAATTGCTGCAGCTTTGCGCGGGCATTCCGCTCCAAGTACGGCACCTCGGCCACCCGCTATCGCGAGGCGATGGAAATGTTGCCGCCAGAATCGGCAAAGTTTCCGATTGGGTTGCGCAAATAAAACGATGCGACTCGAACGTAACGTTCAGGGGTGTTTAACGCACCACTAACGTAATCGGAGAGATTGATGAATTTTCGTACTCCCGCTGTGCGGTTGGGCTTGCTCCCGGCCGGCATTGCCATTGCGCTGACCCCGGCTTTTGCCTCGGCGCAGGACGCCGCTGCTGGCGCCACCACGCTGGACCGCCTGGAAGTCACCGGCTCGCGCATCCGCGGTGCCAACATGGAGACCCAGCAGCCGATCCTGACGCTGAGCCGTGAAAACCTGGAAAAGCAGGGCTTCACTTCGGTTGCCGATGTGCTGCAGAACATGACCTCGGCCGGCTCCCCGGCCATCTCGCGTTCGGAATCGCTGGCTTCGGGCGAGAATGTGGGTGGCTATTACATCGACATCCGCAATCTGGGCGCCAACCGCACCCTGGTACTGATGAACGGCAAGCGCCTGGGCGCCACCTCCGGCGGCTACCAGGATCTGAGCCAGATCCCGATGTCGGCCATCGAGCGCATTGAAGTCCTGAAGGACGGTGCCTCGGCCATCTACGGTTCGGACGCCATCGCCGGCGTGGTCAACGTGATCACCCGCAAGAACTTCGACGGCGCCGAAGCCAACGTCCATATCGGCCAGTACGGCGAAGGCGACGGTGACCTGGAGCAGTACTCCTTCACCATGGGCGCCACCGGCGAGCGTGGCAGCCTGACCCTGTCGGCCGAGTACAGCAAGCAGGATCCGGTGATGGCCAAGGATCGCTGGTACTCGCGTGATGGCAGCCTGGGTCCGAACTCGACCTCGGCTGACTGGAGTGCGCTGACCAACAAGGGCAGCTGGTTGGGCCCGTGCGGCCCGGGCGGCGCCGATGCATGGTGCACCCTGAACGAAGGCGGCAATCCGAACAACGTTGCGGACTACCATCCGATCACCCAGGATGAGTACACCAACGCCAATACCGAGATGAGCCTGCAGACCGGTATCGAGCGCAAGTCGGTCTACGTCAACGGCACCTACGACTTCACCGACAACATCTCGTTCAACGCGGACATCCTGTACAACGAGCGCAATACCGACCAGCAGATCGCCGGTTATCCGTACCAGTCGGCATCCAAGGCCATCAATACCCCGATGTCCGCCGACTCGGTGTTCAACCCGATCGGCGAGCAGATCGACTTCCGTCGTCGTCTTTCGGAAGTGCCGCGCACCACCGACAGCCAGCTCAAGACCCTGCGCTTCGCGCCGTCGGTCAGCGGCTTCTTCGATTTTGCCGGCAAGTCGTTTGACTGGAATGTCGGCGCGCTGTTCAACCGCAACGAGTCGGTCAAGAGCAACCACGGCGACATGAGCCTGATCGCTGCACGTCAGGCGCTGGGCCCGTCGTTCATCGACGCCAATGGCGTTGCCCGTTGTGGCACCGCCGCCAAGCCGATCGACGGCTGCCTGGCCTGGAATCCGCTGCTGCCGATCGGCGTGGCTGGCCCGGGCTCGCTGGCGGACAAGGATCTGCAGGAATTCCTGTTCCCGACCTTCACCACCACCGGTGTCTCCAAGACCACCGCGTTCACCGCTGACCTGGCCGGTTCGATCATGACCCTGCCGGCCGGCGACCTGGGCTTCGCCGTCGGTATCGAACACCGCGAAGAAGACGCACGCTACGTGCCGGATGCGTTCATGCAGTCGGGCCAGTACACCGGTCTGGCGCAGAGCACCACCAACGGCAAGTACGACCTGGACGAGGTCTACCTCGAGCTGAACATCCCGGTGCTGGCCGACATGGCCTTCGCCAAGGAACTGACCGTCAACGTTGCCGGCCGTTACTCGGATTACAGCAACTTCGGCGACACCGTGAACGGCAAGTTCGGCGTCACCTGGCGTCCGCTGGATGAACTGCTGGTCCGCGGCACCTACGCCGAGGGCTTCCGCGCGCCGTCGATCGACAACATGTACGGTGGTGTCGGTGCGAGCTTCGAGCGTTACACCGATCCGTGCTCGGTCGGCGTGGCTGGCAGTGTTGCCGGCAATGCCGCCTGCACCGCGGCTGGTGTGGCCCCGGACTACGTACAGCTGGGTCAGGGTTACGTGCCCTGCACCTCCTGGCCGTGCGCTACCCCGGACCAGTTCATTTCCGGTTCCAACCCGAACCTGAAGCCGGAAACCTCCACCAGCAAGACCGTGGGTCTGGTGTGGAGCCCGCGCTGGGTGCAGGGTCTGGACATCTCGCTTGACTGGTACAACTACCAGATCAAGGACATGATCATCTCCGACAGCGTCAACCGCATCCTGCGTGACTGCTATGTGCTGGGTAACGCCAGCCGTTGCGACGGTATCGTGCGCGCCGCCGATGGCCATATCAGCGACATGTTCTACGGCCTGGCCAACCTGGGTCAGATGGAAACCGAAGGCTACGACCTGGGTGTGAAGTACCGTCTGCCGGAACTGGCCATCGGCCAGATCTCGCTGGATTGGCAGACCACCTACACCGCCAAGTACGACGAAGTCGGCCAGAACAAGGATGGTGACAAGATCATCATCGGCAACGTCGGTTCGCCGGGTATCTTCCGCGTGCGCTCGAACCTGGGCGTGAACTGGGAGTACGGCGACTTCGGTGTGAACTACACCGCGCGTTACTTCTCGGGCATGAAGGAAGGCTGCATCACCACCGACGCTGGCTGGTGTGATCTGGCTGACCGTTATGCCAATGGCGAATGGGAGCCGCTGCGTACCACCGGTTCGAACACCTTCCACGACCTGCAGGTCAGCTACAAGGCGCCGTGGAATGCCACCGTTGCCATCGGTGCGAACAACCTGTTCAACCACCGTGGCGCGCTGCAGTACTCGGCGCCGAACAGCGCCTTCGCGTACTACGGCGGCTTCGACATCGGTCGCTTCCTGTACCTGAAGTACACCCAGAAGTTCTGATCCATCGGATTTCTGTGACGCAAGACCAAGGGGTGGGCCGCAAGGCCCACCCCTTTTCTATGGACCTGTCCCGGATGCAACAGCGCCTGCGTGCCACCTCCCGACCGGACTTGAACGGCTATCCCGGTGGCTGGAGGGGGCGCAGGCACATACAAAAAAGGCCGCCCAGGGGCGGCCGTTTCGCTGTGCTGCCGGACGGGGAGTCAGGCCTCGACGCTGAGTCCGGCCAGATCGGCCGCCAGCTCGCGCCAGCCTTCCAGCTTGGAAATCACGCCGGTGCGGGTCAGGTACTGCTCGTCGACCGCCGTGCCGCCGGCCAGTGCGGTGGCCACATGCACCGCACCGCTCACCCAGAAACTGCGCACGGTCGAGCGCTGGGGTTGAAGGTGGAAGGCGACGGCTTCGATGATCGGCATCGGCAGGCCCCACAGACCAAGCAGATAGGCGCCGGCTTCGGCATGGCCCGGGCGGTCGTCGCCGTCGGCCGGAGCCTCGCTGCGCTCGTTGCGTACACCGGGCAGCAGCAGGCCGATGTCGGCCAGCAGTGCGGCGGTGGCGCCCAGCTCGGCACTGGAGGCGGGCAGCATCTTTGCGGCCAGCCGTGAGGCCAGCAGCGCCCGGGACTGCAGGGCGTTGCGTTCGGCGGCTGAAATGGCGGCCAGCGAGAAAACCTCACTGGCCAGCACCAGGTCGCGCAGCGTCGACAGCCCCAGCCGGGTCACCGCGCCACGCAGGTCGGAAATGGCGCGGCCATTGTTGAAGAAGGCCGAATTGGACAGCTGCAGCACCTTGGCGGCGATGGCCGGATCGGCCGCCACCAGCTTGGCGATCTCGCTGGCATCACTGTCTTCGTTCTCTTCCAGCGCCTGCATCAGGCTCAGGTAGAGATGGGGCGGGGAGGGCAGCTTCTCGATGCGGCCGATGGAAGTGCGCAGACGCGGGCTGTCGAGCAGTTCGCGCAGCTCTTCCAGGCTGGTGAGGGCCTCCAGCAACACTTCCGGCGCCAACGGCAATGGCAGAAAACGATGGGCCACGCCGATGATGCGGGCCGAGGGGGAGCGCTGGCTGCTGTCGGTGTCGATCAGCGCGATACGGATGGTTTCCGGGCGCAGCGTGCGGATCTGACCCAGTAAGGTCGCCGGGGTGAGATCGGCCAGCACCGGGGCCACGATGACGGCGTCCACGGCCGAGGTCGCCACTGCGGCGATGGCGGCATTGCCATCCGGGGCGGTCTGCAGCTGCCAATCCTCTCCAAGATCGCTGACGTACTCGAAAAGTTCGTTCGACAGACTGGCTTCATCGCCGACAAGCAGGATACGCAAGACACTTTCCCCAGAAAAATACAGTTACTTGGCCACAACGGAAACAGGCCGGGAAAACCGGCCTGTCAATGTAGCCGAACCCCGTAACAGGGTCATGCGCTACAGATATGAAACGTGATCACTGTCGCTGCAGGCGGCAGGATCAGCCTTGCTGTTCCTGCTGGGCCAGGAAGGTCTGGTGGGCTTCCACCAGGATCTTCTTGGCTTCGGCGGCGTCGCCCCAGCCTTCGATCTTGACCCACTTGCCCTTCTCCAGATCCTTGTAGTGCTCGAAGAAGTGACCGATGCGCTCCAGCCAGTGGCTGGAGACCTGTTGGATGTCTTCCACATGGGCATAGCCGTTGAAGATCTTGGCCACCGGCACGGCCAGGATTTTCTCATCGCTGCCGGCTTCATCACTCATTTTCAGCACGCCCACCGGACGGCAGCGCACGACCGAGCCCGGTACCAGCGGCAGCGGCAGCACCACCAGCACGTCGGCCGGGTCGCCGTCGCCACACAGGGTCTGCGGCACGAAACCGTAGTTGCAGGGGTAGCGCATCGGCGTGGAGAGGATGCGGTCAACGAAGATCGCGCCGCTTTCCTTGTCCATTTCGTACTTTACCGGCTCCGAATCCTTCGGAATCTCGACGATGACGTTGATTTCTTCCGGCGGGTTCTTGCCCGGCGAGACAAGTTTCAGGCTCATTGCGCTGACTCCGAATCGTGATGTTTGGGGAAAACGCCCATTCTACGCTGGCGCCTATTGCACTGCATCACGCCCGCCCCTGGAAACAGGACACCCCGCCGGAGCGGGGTGTCCTGTCCTTCATAAACAATGGCTTGCGGAGTCTCTACAGCAACGGCACCAGCAGCAGCGCGACGATGTTGATGATCTTGATCAAGGGGTTGATCGCCGGGCCGGCGGTGTCCTTGTACGGGTCGCCCACCGTATCGCCGGTCACCGCCGCCTTGTGGGCATCGCTGCCCTTGCCGCCGAAGTGGCCGTCCTCGATGTACTTCTTGGCGTTGTCCCAGGCACCGCCACCGGTGGTCATCGAGATCGCCACGAACAGGCCGGTGACGATGGTGCCGATCAGCAGACCGCCCAGGGCTTTCGGTCCCAGGAGCAGGCCGACCACCACCGGCACCGCCACCGGCAGCAGCGAGGGCACGATCATTTCCCGGATCGCCGAGCGGGTCAGCATGTCCACCGCGCGCGAGTAGTCCGGTTTGCCGGTGCCCTGCATGATGCCGGGGATGTCGCGGAACTGGTGGCGCACTTCCTCCACCACCGCGCCGGCGGCACGGCCGACCGCTTCCATCGCCATCGCCCCGAACAGGTAGGGGATCAGGCCGCCGATCAGCAGGCCGATGATCACGGTGTGGTCGGACAGGTCGAAGGCGAAGACCGTGCCCGGGTTGGCCAGCTGCAAGTTGTGCGTGTAATCGGCAAACAGCACCAGCGCGGCCAGCGCCGCCGAGCCGATCGCATAGCCCTTGGTCACCGCCTTGGTGGTGTTGCCGACCGCATCGAGCGGATCGGTGATCTCGCGGATTTCGGGCGGCAGTTCGGCCATCTCGGCGATACCGCCGGCGTTGTCGGTGATCGGGCCGTAAGCGTCCAGCGCCACGATCATGCCGGCCATCGACAGCATCGCGGTGGCGGCGATGGCGATGCCGTACAGGCCGCCATGCAGGTGGGAAAACCAGATTGCGGCGCACACGGCCACCACCGGCAGCGCGGTGGACTTCATCGACACCCCGAGCCCGGCGATGATGTTGGTGCCATGGCCGGTGGTCGAGGCCTGCGCCACGTGCTGCACCGGCTTGTACTGGGTGCCGGTGTAGTACTCGGTGATCCACACGATCAGGCCGGTGAGCGCCAGTCCGATCAGTGCGCAGATGTACAGATTCATCGCGCCATAGGGTGAATCGGCCATCAGCTGGGTGGTGACCGGCCAGAACGCGATCGCGGCCAGCACCGCCGAGACGATCACGCCTTTGTACAGCGCGCCCATGATCGAGCCGCCCGGCTTCACCTTGACGAAGAAGGCGCCGATGATCGAGGCGATGATCGACACCCCGCCCAGCACCAGCGGAAACAGGACCGCGTTGCGGCCGACCTCGGCCATCATCATGCCGCCCAGCAGCATGGTGGCGATCACCGTCACCGCATAGGTTTCGAACAGATCGGCGGCCATGCCGGCGCAATCGCCGACGTTGTCCCCCACATTGTCGGCGATCACCGCCGGGTTGCGCGGGTCGTCCTCGGGAATTCCGGCCTCGACCTTGCCGACCAGGTCCGCGCCCACATCCGCCCCCTTGGTGAAGATGCCGCCGCCCAGTCGCGCGAAGATCGAGATCAGCGAGCTGCCGAAGGCCAGCCCGACCAGCGCGTGCAGGTTGTCGGCCAGGCTCAGCCCCAACTTCTGCAACACCAGGTAGTAGCCGGCCACGCCCAGCAGGCCCAGCCCGACCACCAGCATGCCGGTGATCGCACCGCCGCGGAACGCCACATCCATCGCCGCGCGCAGGCCGTTGCGGGCGGCCTCGGCGGTGCGCACATTGGCCCGCACCGAGACGTTCATGCCGATGTAGCCGGCCGCGCCGGACAGCACCGCGCCGATCGCAAAACCAATCGCGGTGTACCAGCTGAGGAAGAAACCGACCAGCACGAACAGCACCACGCCGGCGATGGCGATGGTCAGGTACTGGCGGTTGAGATAGGCCCGCGCGCCTTCCTGGATGGCGGCGGCGATTTCCTGCATGCGGGTGTTGCCGGCAGGTTGGCGTAGGACCCATTGGGCCGAAATGATGCCGTAGACGATGGCGACCGCGGCGCAGACCAGCGAAAGCACAAGACCGTACTGTTCGAGCATGACCCCTCCAACAACGTTGATGGATGCCATCCAGCAGTGGATGAAGCGGGGACACGCCGGGCAGAACGAAGCACTGGAACAGACCGGGGCCGCAGGCGGCTGTGGTACGTGTCGCGGTGTTCAAACAATCCTGGAGCGGTCCGAGTATGACTGGCAGCTGTCTGCACCGCCAGCCGGCCCCGTCCTTGCCCTGGGGTTCAGCACCACGCTGGCAGCGTCGGCCCCTTGCCGATACGGAACCGACAATGATGAAAGCCGCCGCTGTCCTGATCCTGCTCACCGCGCTGCCGTTGCCGGTGCTTGCCGCCAGCGCCAAACCGGAGATCGAACGCCCCGCGGGAAGTGCGCAAGCCGATGGTGCGGTGCACACCGTGCGGCAGATTCCCGAGGCCTGCACCCGTATCGAAGGGCGTTTTACCGGAGACGCGGCCAGTCCCTATGACATGCAGCTGGTACGCACCAGTGCGCAATGCCAGCCGCGTGCGGTGTTTCTGGATTTCGCCAGGGTCACGCCCAGCGAAGCGGCCGGCTGGAAGCTCAATGAAGTCGTGCGTATTCCATCGGCCGCCTGCCGCTCACGACAGGCGCAGGTGGAGGTGTGGCGCAAGCCGGCTGGACAGCAGGTCGCGCTGGATGGTCAGGGCCAGAGCCGGGTCTATCTGGGCGATGCCAAGACGCAGGCCGCTGCCGGCAAGCTGGCAGCGCTGCCGGCGTACTCGGCCCGGTTGTCGGTGGAAGGCGCCGCCTGCACCCGTTGAACGCGTGAAAGGTGTCCGCCCGTTTCAACGGGCCGGACACTCGGGCCTCAGCGCTGGTCCACGGTGACCAGCATGGGTGAGGCGAAGATGGCCGCCGGCGAAATCACCGGTTCGTCCCGTGGGATGTTCGCGCCATAGCGCTCGCGCAGTTTGGCCCGCACGGTCGGTGCCTGCAGGTCGAAGCTGTCCAGCCGCGCCAGCGGTGCCAGGCGGATGCCGGTGGCATCGCGGTACAGCTTCCACACCAGTTCGGAGCAGTAGATGCGCTGGTCGGACCACTCGAAGGTCAGGTCGTAGGGTTTGCCGAGGTAGGGCGTGGCCGCGCGCTGCAGGCGTGCCTTGGCGTTGGCATCCAGCGGCGTTGCGGGCCGTTTGATCACATAGCGGCCTTGCCTGCCACGGTCGAGCCAGGCCTGCAGTGGCGTGTAGCGCACCGGTTGCACGGCTTCCAGCACGTGGGGGACACCGCCGCGCAGCAGCACGATGCCCATGTGGCTGTAGGGCGAATGCGTGGCGGCCTGCACCGCCACGCTCTGGCTGGAGGTCGAGGTGTGGAACACGATGTCGCCGTCCTGTGGCGTGTAAGCCGATGCCGGTAGCGTCCAGCACACCAGCAGCATCAGCAACGCCCAAAGGCCAACGCGCGGATACATCGTGCTCAGCCTTCCCACGCCGGCAGCTTCTTGGTCACCGCCACATTCTTCAGCGTCACGTACTTGGGCAAGCCGTCGCGCCCATATGGCAGGGGCGCCTCGCCGCGGATCAGCGGCTGCAGGTAGCGGCGGGCCTTCTCGGTGATGCCGAAACCGTCCTTGCGGATGAAGCCGGCCGGCATCTTCTTTTCGTGATTGGCGATCTTCGACAACGGCGCTGCTTCGATCTTCCAGTGGTAAGGTGCATCCGAGCTGCGCACGATCACCGGCATCACCGCGTTGTGTCCCTTCAGTGCGAACTGCACGGCTGCCTTGCCCACGGCCTGCGCCTGTTCCCAGTCGGTCTTGGACGCGACATGGCGGGCCGAGCGCTGCAGGTAGTCGGGCAGGGTCCAGTGCACCTTGTAGCCGAGTTCGGCCTTGACCTTGCCGGCCAGGTACGAGGCGACGCCGCCGAGCTGGGTGTGGCCGAACGAATCGGTGGCGCCCCCGGCATCGGCGACGAACTGGCCGTCGGCGGTCTGGATGCCCTCGCTGGCCACCACCACGCAGAAACCGACCTTGGCCACCACCTGCTTCACCTTGGCCAGGAACTTCGCCTCGTCATAGGCGCGCTCGGGCAGCAGGATGATCTGCGGCGCATCCTCGGCGTTCTCGCCGGCCAGTCCGGCGGCTGCGGCCAGCCAGCCGGCGTGGCGGCCCATCGCCTCGTAGATGAACACGCGGGTGGAGGTTTCGGCCATGGCGGCCACATCCAGCGCGGCCTCACGCACCGAGATGGCGGTGTACTTGGCGGCCGAGCCGAAGCCGGGGCAGGTGTCGGTCACCGCCAGGTCGTTGTCGATGGTCTTGGGCACGCCCACGCAGGTCAGCGGGTAGCCGTACTCCTTGGCCAGCTGCGAGACCTTCAGCGCGGTGTCGGCCGAATCGTTGCCGCCGTTGTAGAGGAACCAGCGCACGTCATGGGCCTTGAACACCTCCAGCAGGCGCTCGTATTTGGCCCGGTCCGCATCCAGCGATTTGAGCTTGTAGCGGCACGAGCCGAAGGCGCCGCCCGGCGTGTGGGCGAGCGCGGCAATACTGGCGGCCGACTCCTTCGAGGTGTCGATCAGTTCCTCGCGCAGCGCACCCAGGATGCCGTTCCGCGCGGCCAATACCTTGATTTTCTTAGACCTTGCTTCAGTGATGACGGCCGAGGCGGTCGCGTTGATGACGGCGGTCACGCCACCGGACTGGGCGTACAGCAGGGTGCCTTGGGACATGGGTAAAACTCTCCGGGCGGGGGACATTCCGGGACATTGGCCGGATGCGGTAAGCTGCGCATATTGCGGTGCAGCGTGAATCGGCCCCTGAGTCTAACGCCGCTGTCCGTCCCTGAAAGACATCATCCTCAAACATATGGGAGTCAGGAATGCGATTGGTTCTGTTGGGACCGCCCGGTTCGGGCAAGGGCACGCAGGCGACGAGCCTGAAGGAACAACTGCAGGTTCCGCACATCTCCACCGGTGATCTGCTGCGCGCCGAAGTGGCCGCCGGCACCGAACTGGGCAAGCAGGCCAAGGCGGTGATGGACGCCGGCAACCTGGTGTCCGACGACATCCTGCTGGGCATGCTCGAATCGCGCCTGTCGCAGGCCGACACCGCCAAGGGTTTCATCCTCGACGGTTACCCGCGCAACGTGGCCCAGGCCAACGCGCTGGGCGAACTGCTGGCCAAGCTGGGCCAGCCGCTGGATGCGATCGTGCAGCTGGATGTGCCGACCGAGCTGCTGGTCGAGCGCATCGCCGGCCGCGCCCAGGAGCAGGGCCGCGCCGATGACAACCCGGAATCGGTGCGCCAGCGTCTGCAGGTCTACAACGATTCGACCGCACCGGTGATCGATTTCTACGCCGCCAAGGGCACCCTGGCCCGCGTCGATGGCGTCGGTGCGCTGGACGAAGTGCTGGCCCGCATCCTGGCCGCGATCAAGCGCTGATCCGCTGGCGGCTGTGGCGGGCAACGGTCACGACCGCCCAGACGCAAACGCCCGGATCCAGTGTTGGATCCGGGCGTTTGCATTTGTAGAGGCCAGCAGATGGGCTTGCTCAGAGCCCCGCAGCATGAGCTCCCTGGGGATGGCCTCTTGGGGAGTAGGACCTGAGGGATACTGCGGCTGGCGTAGCGCATTCTGGGTCCGATTGGCTGAACGCGGTATCAGGTAATCCCCTACATACGGGTAGGTATTCCGGAAGGGCGGTACCCGGGCGTGAACGCATCGGCGACAATCGCCGGCATGAGCAAGATCCATATCCTCGGCATTGCCGGTACTTTCATGGGCGGTGTGGCCGCCTTGGCCCGCGAGCTCGGTCACCAGGTCGAAGGCAGCGACCAGGCGGTGTATCCGCCGATGTCCACCCAGCTGGAAACACTGGGGATCACGCTGTCGCAAGGCTATCTGCCCAGCAATATCAGCGCTGATTGCGATGAGGTGGTGGTCGGCAACGCGCTCTCGCGCGGCAATCCGGCGGTGGAGGCGGTGCTGGACGCCGGCCGGCGCTACACCTCCGGCGCGCAGTGGCTGTCCGAGCAGGTGCTGCCCGGGCGCGACACCCTGGCCGTGGCCGGGACCCACGGCAAGACCACCACCACCACGATCCTGGCCTACCTGCTGCAGGCCGCCGGCCGCGAGCCGGGGTTCCTGATCGGCGGCGTGGCCGAGGACTTCGGTGTCTCGGCGCGGATCGGGCAGGGCCGCGAATTCGTGGTCGAGGCCGATGAGTACGACACCGCGTTCTTCGACAAGCGCAGCAAGTTCGTCCATTACCGGCCACTGGTGGCGATCCTCAACAATCTGGAGTACGACCACGCCGACATCTTCCCGGATGTGGAAGCGATCGAGCGGCAGTTCCACCACCTGGTGCGCACGGTGCCGGCGCGCGGCCGGCTGATCGTCAATGGCGAGGACGCGCACCTGGAACGGGTGCTGGCGATGGGATGCTGGACGCCGGTGGAACGCTTCGGCTTCGCGCCGTCGCTGGAATGGAGTGCGCGACTGATCCACGACGATGGCAGTGCGTTCGCAGTACTGCATCGCGGGGTCGAGATCGCGACCGTGCAGTGGCCGTTGCTCGGCCGGCACAACGTGCTCAACGGCTTGGCCGCGCTGGCCGCCGCGCAGGCGGTGGGCGTGGATGTGGCGGCCGTGGCGCCGGCCCTGGCCCGCTTCCATAGCGTCAAGCGGCGGATGGAGGTCATCGGCACCGCCAATGACATCACCGTCTACGACGATTTCGCCCATCACCCCACCGCCATCCACACCACGCTGCAAGGCCTGCGGGCCAAGGTGGGTGAAGCGCGCATCGTGGTGGCGATGGAGCCGCGCAGCAATTCGATGCGGCTGGGTGCGCATTCCGATGCGCTGGCGCCGTCATTGGATATCGCCGATGCGGTGGTGTTCCTGGCGCGTCCGGAACTGCCGTGGGACGCGGTCAAGGTGATCGAGGCCGTGCGCGGCGATGCCCAGGCGGTGGCCGATACCGATGCGCTGCTGCAGCGTCTGGGTGAGCTCGCGCGCGGCGGTGACCATGTAGTGTTCATGTCCAATGGCGGCTTTGATGGCGCGCCGCGCCGCTTCCTCAAAAAGCTGCAGGGCGGCTGAGAATGCTGCCCGGACGATGGTCAGGCCCACGCCAGGGCGTACCATTCCGGGGCCATACGACTTTTCCCGCTGATCGATGATGTTACCGCAGACGCTTCCCCTGTTTCCCCTGCACGCGGTGCTGCTGCCCGGCGCCGCGCTGGGCCTGCGCGTGTTCGAGGCACGCTATCTGGATCTGGTGCGCGAATGCGGCCGCAGCGGCGGCAGCTTCGGTATCTGTCTGATTCTGCAGGGCAAGGAAGTCGGCGCGCCGGCTGTGCCCGCGGCATGGGGCGTGGAGGCGCAGATCGAGGATTTCGACGTCGGTGCCGATGGCGTGCTGGTGTTGCGCCTGCGCGGTGGCCGTCGTTTCCATGCGACCGGCACACGGGTGCGCGACAACGGCCTGGTGGTGGCCGAAGTCCACTGGTGCGACCGCGACAGCGACGACGAGTTGCGCCCCGAGCACGGGCTGCTGGGCACCTTGCTGGAACACATCCTTGAACAGGCCGGCGGGCAGTTCACCGGTATCGGTCCGGCGCAGCTGGATCAGGCCGCCTGGGTCGGCTGGCGGCTGGCCGAACTGTTGCCGCTGGCCGAGCAGCAGCGGCTGCAGCTGTTGCAAGAGCACGATCCGCACCAGCGCCTGGACCGTCTGCTGGAATGGATACCGGGCTTCGACGTGCCGATCGAGGAGCCGTTGTAACCGCAATCCAGGCCGTCGCCGGGCAACCGTCCCTCCGATCGCGCTGGGCGATACGGCGCCGTCACGCGTGACGGCCAGCGGTGGTGACGGGGTCATGGCCACCTGCGTCAGTGGATTCCACCCGCCGCAGCGCTTGCCCGTGACGGGCGTTACGGCGCCGGTTCGCTGCGGATCATCAGCAACGGCAGGTTGCTGTCGTCCTGGGTCTGCTGCCGGCTTTCCAGTCCGTCCAGCGACTGCTTGAGCGCGTCCAGCGCCGGGTCCACCCCGCGCAGCGGCCGCCACATCCCGAACAGTTTCAGGTGGCGCTGGAAACGCAGGGTCTGTGCGCTGCCCAGCCACACCGGCGTGTTGCCGGGCTGCAGCTGCACGTGGGACGGCCACAGCCGCAGCGCGTAGATCTCGTCCGGCCGCGTGCCCGGGCGCAGCATCAGCAGCGCCTCGACATTGGTGTCCAGCGTTGCCGGCAGCACCGGCACCTCGCGCGGGCTGGCCTTCTGGTCCAGCATCAGCAGCGCCTGCTGCCAGCCGGCCTGCGGCTGCAGGGTCCAGCCGTTGCGTTCCAGTTGCTGCTGCAGCGGCGCCAGCGGGCCGGCGACCTGCACATCCAGCGGCCAGCGCTGGTCGTCATCGAACTCGTTGCGACGGGCGGGCAGTTCGCGCCAGCCGTCCTGCCACCAGTGGCCGGCGGCGATCAGCCGGGGCGCCTCGGCGACCGGCTCGAACTTGGCCAGCTTGGCCGGCACATTGCGCGGCGCGTACCACAGCCCGGCCAGGATGAACGTGCCATAGAACAGCCAGCCCACCGGTTTGACCCAGAACGAGCGGTTGAACCGGCGCCGGTAGGCCACGCCCAGCACCAGCAGCCAGAACATGCCGAACAGCATTCCGCCGATCACGTCACTGAGCCAGTGCGCGCCGAGGTAGATGCGCGCAAAGCCGATCACGGTGACGACGATGCCCGAGACCAGATAGGGCCACACGCGCGCGCGCCCCGGCAGTTCGCGGCCGATCAGCACCGCGAAGAAGCCGAAGGTGATGGTCGCCATCGTCACCGCCACCGACGGGAAACCGAAGCCGCTGCTGGCTGCCGGCGGACGCACCACATCGACGGTGGCACCCAGCAGCTTGGTCAGCGCCAGGCCGAAGGCCAGTGCCGCCAGCCAGTGGGCGGCGGCCATCCAGCGCCGGCGCCAGGCCAGATAGCCCATGCCCACGGCGATGGCCGGCAGCAGCACCTGCCAGTCGCCGAGCGAGGCCAGCGCGGCCATCGGGTAATCGGCCAGCGGGTTGCGCAGCGCCAGCATCAGCCGGTGTACGGCCAGGTCCAGCGCCAGCGGTTCGCCGTGGCCGACCACCACCATCAGCAGTACGAACCAGCCCCAGCCCAGCAGCAGCAGCATCAGCGCAAGCATCGCCAGCGGCACCGATTCGCGCCGGTGCGGGTCGAACAGATCGGTCAGCGAGCGCCCCAGCAGCTGCGGGTGGCGCTGCGACCAGTGCAGCAGCCGTGCCAGCCAGCCGTCCATGCGGGTGGCCGACCAGCGGTAGCTGTACAGCACGATCGCCCACACCAGCCCGAGCATCGCCCCGAGCAGGGCCAGCACCACGAACAGGCGCCCGGCCACGGCGGCCACCGCGTCGTAGGCCTGGCCCAGCGCCCAGCCGGGCAGCAGGAACAGGATCGCCCAGGACACGCAGGCGATACCGCTGGCCTTGAGGTAGCGGCTGAACGGCATGCTGGCCATGCCGGCGATTGCCGGTACGAACGGCCGGATGGCGCCGACGTAGCGGGCGATCAGAAGGCTCTTGAAGGCGTTGCGCCGGAACAGCACTTCGCCGCGATCCAGCAGCTGCGGATAACGGCTGAACGGCCAAACCCCGCGCAGGCGGTCGCCCCAGCGGCGGCCGACCCAGTAGCTGATGCCGTCGCCGGCAAAGGCACCCAGCGTCGCGCAGGCCACCGCGTACGGACCGGACAGCTCGCCCATGCCGATCAGCACGCCCACGGCGATCATCAACGGCAGCGCCGGCACGATCGCACCGAGGATGATCACCGCGTCGCAGAAGGCAATGGCAAATATCGCAGCGCCGGCCAGCACCGGGTGGGCGGCGATCCACGCGAGCGTGGCGTCGATCCAGGAAGAATTCATCGGCCGATTATAGGGGGCGGACCCCGTCAGACCGGCGTTCTGGCGCGGGGTTCCCGCCGTGCGCCTGCCTGTGGTTCACCTGTCCGGGCCCGGAACGGACGCCGCCGACTAGAATGTCGCGATGGCAGAACTTCCCGACGCGCGCGTGCAGGCGCTCAAATCAGACAGCTTCGGCAGGATTCTGCTGGTGGAGGGCCCCGATGGCCGTTTCGTGCGCCGGGACCTGGGCGCCACGCCGCTGTGGCTGCGGTTGCCGGCCTGGTGGCTGGCCCGGCGTGAGGCCCGCGCGCTGGCCGCGCTTGACGGCATGGAGGCCACGCCGCGGTTGCTGGGCTGGAACGGCCACTGGCTGGATCGCAGCTATATGGAGGGCGCGGCGATGTACCAGCGCCCACCGCACGGTGATCTGTCCTACTTCCGTGCGGCGCGGCGGCTGCTGCAACGGGTGCACCGCCATGGCATCGCCCACAACGATCTGGCCAAGGAGGCCAACTGGCTCGTGCGCGAGGACGGCTCGCCGGCGCTGATCGATTTCCAGCTGGCGGTGCGCGGCAACCCGCGCTCGCGCTGGATGCGGCTGCTGGCGCGCGAAGACCTGCGCCACCTGCTCAAGCACAAGCGGATGTACTGCCGACACGCGCTGACCCCGGTGGAACGGCGCCTGCTCAAGCGCCGCTCGTGGATCCGCGAGCTGTGGTTTGTCACCGGCAAGCCGGTCTACCGTTTCGTCACCCGCCGCATCCTGCACTGGGAAGACAACGAAGGGCAGGGCCCCAAGCCCTGAGTTTGCGGCGGCATCAGTGCGTGGGCGTATGGAATGGCCGGTGCGGGGCATAATCGCGGTTCCCGTCAGCGTGTTTCCGGAGTCGGCATGTCATCGTTGCAAGGCAAAACCCTGTTCATCACCGGCGCCTCGCGCGGCATCGGCCTGGCCATCGCGCTGCGCGCCGCGCGCGATGGCGCCAATGTGGCCATCGCGGCCAAGTCGGCGGTGCCCAATCCCAAGCTGCCGGGCACGATCCACAGTGCCGCCGAGGCGGTCAACGCCGCCGGCGGCCAGGGGCTGGCGCTGAAGTGCGACATCCGCGAGGAAGACCAGGTACGGGCGGCGGTCGCGGCCACGGTGGACACCTTTGGCGGGATCGACATCCTGGTCAACAACGCCTCGGCGATCTGGTTGCGCGGCACCCTGGACACGCCGATGAAGCGCTTCGACCTGATGCAGCAGGTCAACGCGCGGGGCAGCTTCCTGTGCGCGCAGGCCTGCCTGCCGCACCTGCTGGCCGCGCCCAATCCGCACATCCTGACGCTGGCGCCGCCGCCAAGCCTGGACCCGAAGTGGTGGGCCCCGCATACCGGCTACACCCTGGCCAAGATGGGCATGAGCTTTGTCACCCTGGGACTGGCGGCGGAGTTCGGTCCGCAGGGCGTGGCGGTCAATGCGCTGTGGCCGCGCACGGTGATCGCCACCGATGCGATCAACATGATTCCCGGCGTGGATGTGGCCGGCTGCCGCACGCCGCAGATCATGGCCGACGCCGCGCACGCGGTGCTGACCCGGCCGGCGGCCGGCTTCAGCGGCCAGTTCCTGATCGATGACGAGGTGCTGGCGCAGGCCGGCATCAGTGACCTTTCCGGCTATGCGGTGGACCCGTCGCGGCCGCTGCTGCCGGACCTGTTCCTGGACTGAGTCACCCGGCAGGCCGCCCGCGCCGGTTTACGGCCTCGGTCGGCGAGGTGGGATGTGCTTTCCCGCCCCGGAACCTCACCGGGCAACCTGCCGGCGTTGTCGATCGGACCGTGGCGCTGTGATCTCACGTCACTGGTTGAATGGCTCCGGCAAGACGCTGCCGCAACGGCGGCAGTGACGGGCGTCGGCTTCGTGCCCCTCCAGCCCGCAGTGCGGGCAGCCGCGGGCGTCGCGGCGCGCGGCCGCGTCGGCCTCGCGCATGGTGCTGGCCAGCTCGGCGGTATAGATGCCGGTGGGCACGGCGATGATGCTGTAGCCGATCAGGATCAGCACCGAGGTGACGAAACGGCCCAGCACGGTCTGCGGCACGATGTCGCCGAAGCCGACGGTGGTCATTGTCACCACCGCCCAGTACATGCTGCTGGGGATGCTGGTGAAGCCGTGATTGGGCCCTTCGATCACGTACATCAGCGCGCCGGCGATGATGGTGATGGTGACCACGGTGAACAGGAACAGCAGCACCTTGCGCCGGCTGCGCCACAGCGACAGCATCAGGATGCCGCTCTCCTCGACGTAGCGGGTCAGCTTGAGGATGCGGAACACGCGCAGGATGCGCAGCGCCCGCACCACCAGCAGGCTCTGCGCGCCGGGAATGAACAGCGACAGGTAGGTGGGCAGGATCGCGGCCAGATCGATGATGCCCCAGATGCTGACCGCGTAGCGCAGTGGCCGCCGCACCACCGCCAGCCGCAGGAGATACTCGGCGGTGAACAGCAGGGTGAAGCCCCACTCGACCACATACAGCCAGCTGGCATGGGCGGCGTGGAAGCGTTGCACGCTGTCGAACATCACCACCAGCACGCTGGCGATGATGGCGTAGACCAGCAGCAGGTCGAAGTTGCGCGAGGGGCGGGTGTCGTGCCGGTAGATGATGTCGAACCAGTGGCGACGCCAGCCCGATTCGGTGGCGGGATTGAGCTGGGGAGCGGAGAACGGGCGCATGCCCTGCATTGTGCCGCAGCTGTTGGAATGGGGGAGAATGGGCGACCAATCCGCCGCCGATACCCCGATACCGTCATGACCGCTGCCAATGCCGATGCGCTGTTGTCCCTGTCCAACTACTACCTGCCGGTCTACAAGCCGCGCCAGCTGGTGCTGGAGCGAGGCCAGGGGGCGCGTCTGTGGGACACGCAGGGCCGTGAGTTCATCGATCTGGCCGCCGGCATCGCCGTGTGCAGCCTGGGCCACAACAACGCCGAGCTGAAGGCCGCGCTGTTCGCGCAGGCCGACAAACTCTGGCACACCAGCAACATGTTCTACAGCGAGCCGCCGCTGCACCTGGCGCAGGAGCTGGTGGAGGCCTCGCGTTTCGCCAAGCGGGTGTTCCTGTGCAATTCCGGCGCCGAGGCCAACGAAGTGGCGATCAAGTTGGTGCGCAAGTGGGCCAGCGCCCAGGGGCGCGACGCAGCCAAGCGCTACATCGTCACCTTCCGCGGCAGCTTCCACGGCCGCACCCTGGCTACGGTCACCGCCACCGCCCAGCCCAAGTACCAGGAAGGCTACGAGCCGCTGCCCGGTGGCTTCCGTTATGTGGACTTCAACGACGTCGCCCAGCTGGAGGAGGCGATGGCCGCTGGCGACGTGGCCGCGGTGATGTTCGAGCCGGTGCAGGGCGAGGGCGGAGTGATGCCGGCCAGCGCGGAGTTCATGCGCCGTGCCCGCGAACTGTGCGACCAGCACGACGCACTGCTGGTGCTGGACGAGATCCAGGTCGGCATGGGCCGCAGCGGCGAGCTGTTCGCACACTGGCATTGGGGGGTGACCCCGGACATCGTGACCCTGGCCAAGGCCTTGGGCTGCGGTTTCCCGATCGGCGCGATGCTGGCCGGACCGAAGGTGGCCGACATCATGGGCGTGGGCGCGCACGGCAGCACCTTCGGCGGCAACCCGCTGGCCGCCGCCGTCGCCCGCGTGGCGCTGCGCAAGCTGGCATCGGACGAGATCAAGGCCAACGTGCTGCGCCAGTCGGCCGCGTTGAAGGCTGGACTGGAAGCCATCGGCGAAGAGTTCGGCGTGTTCGAGCAGGTGCGTGGCATGGGCCTGATGCTCGGCGCAGTGCTCAAGCCGGACTACCGGGCCGACATCGGCGCGCTGCTGGATCTGGCCGCCGAGAAGCAGGTGCTGATCCTGCAGGCCGGCACCAGCGTGCTGCGCTTCGTGCCGGCGTTGAACATCACCGACGAGGAAGTGGCCGAAGGCCTCAAACGCGTACGCGAGGCGATTGCGGCTTACATGGCTTCGCGCTGATCGCGGTCATTGCCGTCCAAGGAAGAGGCCGCCGCTGTATGCAGGCGGCCTTTTCTGTGTGTGCCCGGTACTGCGGCACCCTGCGCAGTAACCGGGGGCGGTGAGCAGCGCCTGCCACCGGTTTGGTGGCGCGGGTGCTAGGTATTTCCAGCCATCAGTCGGGATGAGTGATGCCATGCCTACCTATCGAAGATAGGGCGCTGGGAGGAACGCAGGACCGTGCGCGACAACCATCTCCTAGGCTTGGCCGAGACACTCACCGCCTCACCGCCGTAGCTGGGCCGGGTGGAAACCTCGGGCACGGTGCCGCTGTCGTGGCAACAGGGAATGCCTCCGTCGGTACTGGCGTGGCTTTGATAAATACGATTAGAATCCGCGCGGGGTCACATTTCCAATGTCTACTGGTTGCGCCGTTATGGCGTTATCTGCTTGCCATTGGCGTGTTGCTTGGGGTTTCTCGCGCCATTCACTGGCATGGCAGGCAGTTGCGTCAGGCGCTCCTGCGCGCCTGAAGAACTGGCTGGCTGTTCGTCTGGCTCTGCCGGTCCAGCCATGCGCCCGTAACAGGGCACCGGTCTATCAGGTGCTGCCCGTGTGGACCCACCTCGCCTGCATCTCCGCGTGCTGTGCAACTGCGCTGTTGCAGGTTGTTTCTCCGCCTTGGGGTCGCCTTTTGGCCGGGTGGTGATCCGTTTTCTTCTATTCCTGTTGTCGTGTTCTGGAGATGCATGCATGCCGTTCCTCCGCAGGTTCCTGATCCTCGCTTTTGCCCTGTTCCCGCTGCTGGTGGTGGCTTCGGCGCAGGCGGCGATCACCGCGCGCGTTACCTACCAGACCCATGCCGCGTACCTCGCCAACGGCAACCCGGCGCCGGGTACGCTGGTGTTCCTGCGCAGCCCGGCCGATGGCGACCAGAACAACGCGGTCGGGGTGGCATGGCAGGAGCTCAACGGCAATGTCAGCAACCTGCCAGTCAACC
The DNA here is from genome assembly GCF_001431585.1 of Stenotrophomonas pictorum JCM 9942. Classification (NCBI taxonomy): domain Bacteria; kingdom Pseudomonadati; phylum Pseudomonadota; class Gammaproteobacteria; order Lysobacterales; family Lysobacteraceae; genus Stenotrophomonas; species Stenotrophomonas pictorum. Next base: position 133,373 of record NZ_LLXS01000005.1, read on the forward strand.
TGGGCAACACACCGGGCTGGTTCAGGGTCGTCTACAACGACAGCGGGGCGTACCAGGCCATAGGCTGCACCACCAGCCCGCTGAGCCACTCCAATTTCCAGTACCTGGCCGATGGCCAGAGCATCGACATCACCATCACCTGCACGATGCCGCCGCCGAATGTCACCGACGCCAGGATCAGCATTGCCGGCGCCACCGGCAACGGCGGTGTCTTCCGGCGCGGTGATACCGTCACTGCCAGCTGGAACAACACCGCCAGCGGCGACAACAACGCCGGCATCACCGGCGTGACGGTGGACTTCAGCCAGTTCGGCGGCGGGGCCGCCGTGGCGGCGACAAACAATGCCGGCACCTGGACCGCCTTCTGGGCGGTCGCCGCCGGCATCACCGCCAGCAACCGCAATGTCAGCATCACCGCCAGCAACAGCACTGGCAGCACCACCCGGGCCGACACCAGCAACGCCACGGTGGACAGCGTTGTGCCCACTGTCGTCAGCATCGCCCCAGCGAGCGGGGCCTCGGCCAGCAATACCACGGTGAATTTCACGGCCAGCTTCAGTGAGGGGGTGACCGGTGTTTCCACCGACGATTTCACCCTGGTCGGGACCGGCAGCGCAACAGGCAGCATCGCCAGCGCTTCCGGCAGCGGCAGCAGCTACACCGTCACCGTCAATGGCATCACCGGCAACGGTACGCTCAAGCTCAACCTCAACGCGTCCACCAATATCAGCGATACGGCTGGCAACAGCGGCCTGGCCGCTTTCACCGCCGGCACGACACATACCGTAGCCATTGCAACGGCGCCAGGCGCTCCGACCATCGGCACGGCCACGGCCGGTGATGCGCAGGCCTCGGTGACCTTCACAGCTCCGGCCAGCAATGGCGGCTCGGCGATCACGGGCTATACGGTCACCTCCAATCCGGGGGGCATCACCGCTGGTGGCAACGGTTTCACCACCTCGCCCATCACCCTGAGCGGCCTGAGCAATGGCACTGCCTACACCTTCACGGTGACCGCGACCAACGCGGTTGGGACCAGTACGGCGTCGGCCGCGAGCAACAGCGTGACGCCGAAGGCCAACCAGACCATCACCTTCACCAACCCCGGCGCGCAGAACTTCGGCACCACGCCAACGCTGACTGCCACTGCCTCCTCCAGCCTGCCGGTGAGCTTCAGCTCGGCCACCACCGGGGTATGCACCATCACCAGCGGCGGCAGCCTGACCTTCATCACCGCCGGCAGCTGCACCATCAATGCCGACCAGGCCGGCAATGCCGCGACCAATGCCGCCACGACCATCAGCCAATCGTTCCTGGTCAATGCGGTAGCACCTGGGGCACCTGTGATCGGCACCGCTACAGCGGGCAATACCCAAGCCAGCGTGAGCTTCAGCGCGCCGGCCAATACCGGGGGCAGCAGCATCACCGGTTATACCGTTACCGCCAATCCCGGCGGTGCCACGGCCAGCGGTGCCGCTTCGCCGCTGCTGGTCAGCGGGCTGAGCAACGGGCAGGCCTACACCTTCACGGTGACTGCCAGCAATGTGGCCGGTACCGGTCCGGCCTCGGCCGCTTCCAACGCGGTGACGCCGGCCGCGCCGCAGGTCATCACCTTCGCCAACCCCGGCGCGCAGAACTTCGGCACCACCCCGACCCTGACGGCCAGCGCTGATTCCAACCTGCCGGTGAGCTTCAGCTCGGCCACCACCGCGGTATGCACCATCACCAGCGGCGGCAGCCTGACGTTCATCACCGCCGGCAACTGCACCATCAACGCCGACCAGGCCGGCAATGCGGCCTGGCTGGCGGCCAGCCAGGTCAGTCGCAGCTTCACCGTCAATCCGGTCGTGCCGGGAGCTCCGACGATTGGTACGGCCACCGGCGGTGATACCCAGGCCAGCGTGAGCTTCAGCGCGCCGGCCAATACCGGGGGCAGCAGCATCACCGGTTATACCGTTACCGCCAATCCCGGCGGTGCCACGGCCAGCGGTGCCGCTTCGCCGCTGCTGGTCAGCGGGCTGAGCAACGGGCAGGCCTATACCTTCACGGTGACCGCCAGCAATGTGGCCGGCACCGGTCCGGCTTCGGCCGCTTCCAACGCGGTGACGCCGGCCGCGCCGCAGGTCATCACCTTCACCAACCCCGGCGCGCAGAACTTCGGCACCACCCCGACCCTGACGGCCAGCGCTGATTCCAACCTGCCGGTGAGCTTCAGCTCGGCAACCCCCGCGGTGTGCACGATCACCAGTGGTGGCCTGCTCGGGTTCGCCAGTACCGGCAGCTGCACCATCCATGCCGACCAGCCGGGCAATGCCAGCTACCTGCCTGCCCCCCGGGTCAGCCGGACCTTCAGCGTCAACGGGGTGGTTCCCGGCGCGCCGACCATCGGTACGGCCACGGTCGCCGGTGCCAGCGCGGTGAGCGTGGGCTTCAGCGCCCCGCTGTTCGATGGTGGTGCGGCCATCACTGGCTACACCGTCATTTCCAGCCCGGGCGGCTTCACCGCCACCGGCGCTGGCTCGCCGATCACCGTGACCGGGCTGACGCCGGGGACGAGCTATACCTTTGTGGTCACCGCCACCAATGCCAACGGCACCGGTGCGGCCTCGGCCCCGTCCAATGCGGTCACGCCGGTGCCGCCACTGGCGGTGGCGCCGGTGAGCGCCACCGTGGCCTATGGGACGGCCAGTCCGATCAGCCTGGCCATCACTGGCGCGGCCTCCTCGGTGGCGGTGGCCACGGCACCGGCCCATGGCACTGCGGTGGCCAGCGGCACCACCATCACCTACACCCCGGCGCCCGGCCATGCCGGCAGCGACAGCTTCAGCTACACCGCCAGTGATGCCTACACCACCACCGCCGCGGCGACGGTGAGCATCACCGTCAGTGCACCGACCGTGGTGATCGATACCGCCAGCCTGGCCGTGGCCACGGCAGACAGTGCGTATACGCAGATCCTGAGCAGCAGTGGCGGCGCCTCGCCTTACCGCTATGCACTCAGCAGCGGCACCCTGCCGGCGGGCCTGAGCCTGTCGGCCAGCGGCACACTGTCGGGTACGCCGACGGCCACCGGCACCTTCGCCTTCGATGTCACCAGCACCGACAGCAGCACCGGTACCGGGCCGTTCTCGGCCACACGCAGCTACAGCCTGCAGGTGGATGCGCCGCTGCTGGCGGTGGCGCCGGTGAGTGCCACCATCGGCTACGGCGCAGGCCCCAGCCCGGTCAGCCTGGCCATCACCGGCGTGGCCTCCTCGGTGACCGTGGTCTCGGCCCCGGCCCATGGCAGTGCAGTGGCCAGCGGCACCACCATCACCTACACCCCGGCGCCAGGCCATGCCGGCCCGGACAGCTTCAGCTACACCGCCAGTGATGCCTACACCACCACCGCCCCTGCGACGGTGAGCATCACCGTCAGTGCGCCGTCGCTGTCGTTGACCACGTCCACCTTGCCGGCTGCAACCGGCAGTGCGGCCTATGCGCAGACGCTGGCAGCCAGTGGCGGCAGTGCACCGTACCGCTATGCCGTCAGCAGTGGTGCCTTGCCGCCGGGGCTGGTACTGGCCAGTGATGGCTCGCTCGGCGGTACGCCGACCCTGGCTGGCAGTTTTGCCTTTGCGATCACCGTCACCGACAGCAGTACCGGAACCGGGCCGTTCACTGCCACCCAGGGCTATGTGCTGGTGGTGGGTGCCCCGGTGCTGACCGTGGATCCTTTGCCCGTTGCCACCGGCGGGCAGGCGTATCGGGTGCAGCTCAGCGCGCAGGGCGGTGCCGCCCCCTACGCCTTCAGCGTTGGGGGCGGCACGCTGCCACCGGGGCTGGTGCTGTCGGCCAGCGGCGAAGTCAGCGGCGTTCCGACCGCCGCCGGCAGCTACGAGTTCTCGTTGCAGGTCGCCGATGCCAATGGCTTCACCACGACCCAGGCGTTCACCCAGGTGGTCGATGCCGGCAGCCAGCTGATCCAGGCGTTTGTGGCCACCCCGGAGGCACCCGTGTTTGCACCGGGTGGCACCTTCGCCCTCAGCGCCAGCGGTGGTGCCTCGGGCAATCCGGTGGTGTTTGCCAGCCTCACCCCGACCGTCTGCCAGGTGCAGGGCAGCACGGTGACGATGCTGACGGCCGGGCAGTGCAGCCTGAGCGCCGACCAGGCCGGCAATGCGACCTACCAGGCCGCTGCCCAGGTGCGGCTGGATGTCGCCATCGCGCTGGCAACCCCGGAACTGGGCTGGATCGATGACATCAGCAAGGTCTACGGCGAGGATGCCTTCGAGCTGCCCGAGCCGCAGAGCAGCAGCCCGGGGACCTTCAGCTTCAGCAGTTCCGATCCGGCGGTGGCCACGGTCAGCGGCCGTACCGTCACCCTGGTCGGCGAAGGTGTCACCGTGCTGACGGCGACCCAGGCGGCGACGGCCAATTACACCGCTGCCGCGATCCAGGTGCGGCTGCTGGTCAGTGCCCGCCCGAACCCGGCCGCTGATCCGCGCGTGGCCAGTGGCCTGCAGGCGCAGGTCGATGCCAGCGTGCAGTTTGCCCAGATCCAGTCGGGCAACATCCGTGACCGCCTGCGTCAGGTGCGTGGCGGTTCTGTCAGCAACGACTTCCGCTTTGCGCTCACCCAGGCCGGTGGCCAGGGCGTGCCCGGGCTGACCCTGCCCAAGGCCGCGGCCGATTCGGTAATGCCGCGCCTGCCCGAGGGCTGGGGTATGTGGGTGGCCGGCAGCGCCAGCTTCGGCAGGAGCGGACGCACAGGCCTGGCTGGCGGTGGCGCAGACTTCAGCAGCCGTGGCCTCACCGTGGGCATTGACCATGCCGTGCACGAGCAGGTGCTGCTGGGCATGGCCGGCAGCTGGGCGCGCCAGGACACCGACCTGGACAGCAGCTCCTCGCGGCTGGATGCCGACCAGCGCTCGCTGGCGGTGTATGGCCTGTGGCGGGTCGGCGGCAACCTGTTCGTTGACGGCATGCTGGCCAATGGCTGGCTGGACTTTGACAGCGTGCGCTGGAACGACCTGGCCCAGGGCAGTGCCCAGGGCCAGCGCAGTGGCCAGCAGTGGTTCGGTTCGTTGACCTTCGGCCATGAACGCCACAATCCGGCTGGCATGGCACTGACCAGCTACGGCCGTTACGACTGGCACCGCGCCACCCTGGATGGCTACAGCGAAAGCGGGCTGGGGGCATTCGACCTGGTCTACGGCCGCCAGCGCGTGGTCAACAACGCACTGGCCCTGGGCGTGCAGGGCAGCTTCCAGCTCACCCGTGACTGGGGCAGCCTGCGTCCACACTGGACCGTGGAATACCGCAGCGCGCTGGACAACCGCGGCCAGGCCACGATCAATTACGTGATGCGGCCGGCGGCCAGCGACTACGTGCTGGACCTGCGCAGCTACAACGATGACCTGCTCTCGCTGGGTGCCGGGATGGACCTGCAGCTGGACAGCGGCTGGCTGTTCTCGCTGCTGCTGGGGCATGAGCAGGGCCGCAATGCGATGCGCAGCAACAGCATCGGCTTGCAGGTGCGCTACGGGCAGCAGGGGGCTAACGCGCCGATGTACAGCGATGCGCCTGGCGCGCAACCGGTCGGCGGTTCTGCGCGTTCCTGTGGCGGTTCTTCCATGCGCTGTAACGCCCCACCGGGTGCTCAGCCCAGGTGATCGACAACAACGCCGGCGAAAGCCGGCGTTGTTGTTTCATCGCAGCCCACCGTGCAGTGCCAGGGCGTTGGTTTGCCTACAGCAGCTGGTGGCGCTTCAGCAGCTTGCGCAGCGACTGGGTGTGGTGGGCGGTGTCGGCCAGCAGGCCGGCGGCGCGTGCACCTTGCACGTTGCGGAACAGATGATCGACGAACAGGGTGCAAGCCGGGGCACAGCGCAGGGTCGTACAGGCGGCGATGTAGGCGGCCGGATCGGGTTTGCGCACGCCCAGTGCCGCGCTGCACAGCACGGTAGTGCCGGGCAGCAGCTGTTCGATCACCGGCCGGGTGAGCGGGCCGTTGTTGGTGAGGACGGCCACCTGCACGCCGGGTCGCAGCTGCCTGAGCAGCGCCACGCTGTCACGTCGCACGCGGGTGGCGGCATGTCGGGCCGCGTGCCAGTGCTGCGCCTGCAGGCGGCTGCCCAGGCGCTGGTTGAGGGCGGCAAGCAGTTGCAGGCCATCGAGTTCGCCGCGCGCATGCGCCAGCTCCAGCCCTTCCCCGCGCAGCGCCGTATCCACCTGTGTGGAGGAACACTGCGCGGCCTCGGCCAGCTGGTGCAGATGGATGCGGTGGTCGTAGTCGGCCAGCAGGCCATCGAAATCGAGCAGCAGGGCGTGCAGGGCAGGCATCGGGCGGCAGGTTCAAAGCGTGACCGGCAGTATCGTGCCTGCGGCGAAACAGCGCAGCCCTGCGACATTGCGTCGCGGGGCGGAGCGGGGCGTTGTTCCTAGAATAGGGCGGTTGCATTGTTTTCCCTGGAAGTCTGGAGTCCTGTTCGATGCGCATTCCTGTGTTGCTGTTGGCCCTTGCCGGCCTGTTGCCCGCCGCTCCGGTGCTGGCCCGCACCTGCGCGGTCACCATCGAAAGCAATGACCGTATGCAGTTTTCGTTGCCGCAGATCACGGTGGCGGCCGACTGCACCCAGGTCGACCTTACGCTCAAGCACACCGGCAAGATGGCCGCCAACGTGATGGGCCACAACTGGGTGCTCACGCGCACGGCCGATTTCCAGCCGGTCGCCACCTTGGGAATGCGTTCGACGCTGGCCGACAGCTACCTGCCCAAGGGCGATGCGCGGGTGATCGCGTTCACCCCGGTGATCGGAGGTGGGCAGACAGCGCGCGTGCGCTTTGCGACCAGCAAGCTGGTCCGTGGTGGCGACTACACCTTCTTCTGCTCGTTCCCTGGCCACTGGGGGATGATGAAGGGCAAGCTGGTCTTCGCTTGAGCCCTTGTACGGGGCAAAGAAAAAGGCCGGCATGATGCCGGCCTTTTCCGTATTGCCACCACGTGGCGGGATCAGCCCGCCGCGACCACGTTGAACGCCTCACGCGCTGCAGCCAGCGTGGCTTCGATCACCGCCTCGTCGTGCGCGCTGGACAGGAAGCCGGCTTCATAGGCCGACGGCGCCAGGAACACACCGCGCTCGAGCATGGCGTGGAAGAACACGTTGAAGGCCTTGATGTCACAAGCCGTGGCCTGGGCGTAAGTCTCCACCTTCTCGCGGGTGAAGAACAACCCGAACATCGCGCCGACCTGGTTGGTGGTCACCGCCACCCCGGCCTGCGCCGCGGCCGCTTCCAGCCCGGCGCACAGGCGTGCGGTGGTGGCGGCCAGACGCTCATGGAAGCCCGGGGCACTGACCAGCTCCAGCATCGCCAGGCCGGCGGCCATCGCCACCGGGTTGCCGGAGAGGGTGCCGGCCTGGTAGATCGGGCCGGCCGGGGCGATCTGGTTCATCAGTTCGGCACGGCCACCGTAGGCGCCCACCGGCATGCCGCCGCCGATGATCTTGCCGAAGGTGGTCAGGTCCGGGGTGATGCCGTAATGCGCCTGCGCACCGCCCAGGGCGACGCGGAAGCCGGTCATCACCTCGTCGAAGATCAGCAGCGCGCCGTACTGCGTGCACAGCGCCCGCAGATGCTGCAGGTAGCCCTCACGCGGCGGGATGCAGTTGGCGTTGCCGACCACCGGCTCGATGATCAGCCCGGCAATCTCGCTGCCCTGCTGCTCGAACAGCGCCGTGGCGGCATCGAAGTCGTTGTAGGGCAGGGTCAGGGTCAGCTCGGACAGGCCGGCCGGCACGCCCGGCGAGGTTGGCACGCCCAGGGTCAGCATGCCGCTGCCGGCCTTGACCAGGAACGAGTCGCCGTGGCCGTGGTAGCAGCCCTCGAACTTGACGATCTTCATCCGCCCGGTGGCGCCACGGGCCAGACGGATCGCCGACAGCGTGGCCTCGGTGCCGGAGTTGACCATGCGCACCATCTCGCAGGAGGGCACCAGCGCGGTGATGGTCTCGGCCATGGTCACCTCGGCCGCGCACGGGGCACCGAACGACAGGCCGTTGCCGATCGCCTGCTGCACCGCTTCACGCACCGCCGGATGGTTGTGGCCGACGATCATCGGGCCCCAGGAGCCGACGTAGTCGATGTAGCGGTTGTTGTCGACGTCGTACAGGTACGGGCCATCGGCGCGCTGCACGAAGAACGGCTCGCCGCCGACCGACTTGAACGCGCGCACCGGCGAGTTGACGCCGCCGGGCAGCAGCGTCTGCGCGCGCGCGAACAGGGCGTGGGATTGGGCGTGGTTCATCTGGGAACTCCTGGGAACGGTAAAAGCGGTTGCCATCAGGCAAAGCAGCGGCGGTAGGCCTGCAGTGCGTCCAGCGGATCGGGTTCGGCGAACACACCGCTGATGACCGCGATCAGGTCGGCGCCGGCGTCCACCACGGGCGGTGCATTGTCCGGCGTCAAACCGCCAATGGCCACCCGCGGTACGCCCAGTGCGGCGCTTTGTCGCAGCAGTTCCGGCGTTGCCCGGCGCGGGGTCAGCTTGCTGCGGCTGGGGAAAAAGGCGCCGAAGGCGACGTAGTTGGCGCCGGCCGCCACCGCGCGCTCGGCCCGTGCCAGTTCGTCATAGCAGGAGGCGCCGATGATCGCCTGCGGGCCAAGCATCGTCCGGGCGGCGGCGATGTCACCGTCGTCCTCGCCCAGATGCACGCCGGCGGCGCCTACCCGGGCGGCCAATGCGGCATCGTCGTTGATGATCAGCGGTACGCCGGCGGCCGCGCACAGCGCCTGCAGCGCAGTGGCCTGGGCCAGGCGGGAAGGGGCATCGACGGCCTTGTTGCGGTACTGCAGCCAGGTGATGCCGGCCAGCAGCGGGCGGACCCGCTCCAGCAGACGCGTGCTGTCGGTTTCGTCGGGGGTGATCAGGTAGACGCCACGGGCGTCGGCAAGCTGGGTCATGGATGGCTACCGGTACGGCGAAGGGAATGTGACAATCAACGCCGTTTCTCTATGCGGCGATTATCCCCGATGTCCGATGCCACGGCCTCCACCCTGCGCGACTGGATGTGTATCGTCTGCGGTTTCATCTACCGCGAGGCGGACGGCTTGCCGGAAGAGGGCATCGCGCCGGGCACGCGCTGGGACGAGGTGCCCGATACCTGGACCTGTCCGGATTGTGGCGTGACCAAGGACGACTTCGAGATGGTCGAGCTGGACTGAACGGCCGGCACCTGCGGTAGGCGGCAGTATGCGCCAGGCCTGATCGCCACCCCACTTGCCTGGCGTGGCTGCAGCTGCGTCGGGCCGCCGGCGTGGCTTCAGTGCAGCCGCGGACGTTCGCCGCCGATATCGATCAGACGTTCGCGGATCGCGGCCGCATCGCCGGCCTCGGGTTCCATCTTCAGATAGCGCGCCAGATCGGTGCGGGCGCCGGCCAGGTGTTCCAGCTGCAGGTAGGCGAGGCCGCGGTCGCGGACCGCATCGGCCTGTTGCGGTGCCAGTTTCAGGATGCGGTCGGCACTGCGCGCGGCGCGGTCCCACTCTTGGCGCTCCACATACACGCCATGCAGGTTGCGCAGCATCCGCATCAATATGGCGCGGTGCGGTGCCGGGTCCAGAATCTGCGCCAGCACCTGATCGTCCGGGACTTCCCCGCCCAGGTTGGCGCGGGCGCGCTCACGCAGCTCCTCCACGCTCAATGGCCGGCCGCCATTGAAGGGATCCATGATCAGCACACCTTCTTCCACCGGCAGCCGCACCAGGAAGTGCCCGGGGAAGGAAATGCCTTGCAGAGGCAAGCCCAGCCGCCGCGAGACGTCGATCTGCACCAGCGCCAGCGAGATCGGATTGCCCAGCCGGCGCGCGACCACCTCGTTGAGATAGCTGTTGCGCGGATCGTAGTACTCGTCGTGGTTGCCGCTGTAGCCCAGCTCGTTGAACAGGTGGTGGTTGATCGCCGCCACTTTCAGCGGCCACTCGCTGATTGCGCCCACTTCCGTGTGCAGATGGTCTGCATGGGCCTGCAACATGCGGTCGTACCGGGCAGCATCGAGCTGCGGGTATTCGTCGAGCGCGATCAGCAGCGCGGTCGGCAGCAGGGGCAGTAGCTCATCGCCCAGATTGGCAAGCTCGTCCCACTGCGGCAGGGTGATACGGGGTTCAGACATGGCTGCAAGACTGGCGACAAAGCGCCGCCGGTTCAAGCGTGGTGCCGTCTTCCATGCAGCGGTGGTTCAATCGGGCTGGACGATGCCGGGACCGAAGGTCAGCTCGGCACCGTCTTCCAGTTTCAGCCTGGCCGCCTGCCCGGCGTTGAGTTCGAGCACGTAGCGGGCCGGCTTGAAGCTTGGATACGGCGGGCAGGCGTTGCCGGCCGAGCACGGCGGCACATCGCGCTGCTGGCTGACAAGCCGGCGCGCGCTGTCGAAGTACAGGATGTCCAGCGCCAGCTTGGTGTTCTTCATCCAGTACGCCTGTGGTTCCTCGCGGTCATGGATGAACAGCATGCCGTGATCGGCATCCATCTGGTCACGGAACATCAGCCCGCGTGCGCGGCTTTCATCGTCCTGGGCCACTTCCACCTGGTAGCGGGCCCCGGCCAGCTCCACCCAGTGCGTGCCTCCGGCGCTGGCGCAACTGGCAAGAGCGAGCAGGGAGCTGGCGAGCAATAGACGTAACAGGCACATGGGCAGGGACCGGGAAGGGGATGAGGAGTCGGTGGGGCGGCGGGACGGCACGCGACTGCATGCCGTCAGAGGCAGTGGGCAGGCTTACAGCACCTGGGGCGGTTCACCGCCGATGATCACCACATCGGCCGGACGCCGTGCGAACAGGCCGACGGTGACCACGCCGGGAATCTGGTTGAGCTGCTGTTCCAGCTTCACCGGGTCGGTGATGGACAGGTTGTGCACGTCCAGGATCAGGTTGCCATTGTCGGTGACCACGCCATCGCGCCACACCGGCTGGCCGCCGGTCAGCGCCAGGATTTCGCGGGCGACCAGGCTGCGCGCCATCGGAATGACTTCCACCGGCAGCGGGAACTTGCCCAGCACCTTGACCTGCTTGCTCGGGTCGATGATGCAGACGAACTGCTTGCTGGCCTCGGCGATGATCTTCTCGCGGGTCAGCGCGGCCCCACCGCCCTTGATCAGGTTCTTGTTGCCGTCGCACTCGTCGGCGCCGTCCACGTACAGCGACAGACCGCCGGTGTGGTTCAGGTCCAGCACCTCGATGCCGTGGCCCTTGAGCAGCGCGGTGCTCTGCTCGGAGCTGGAGACTGCACCTTCGATCTGGTCCTTGATGCGCGCCAGCGCCTCGATGAAATAGGCGACGGTGGAGCCGGTGCCGACTCCGACGATCATTCCCTTTTCGACGTATTCAATGGCTTTTTCGGCGGCCAGGCGCTTGGCTTCGGACATGGTGGGCTCGGTGGATGGGGAAAGGGAGGGTAGGAGCGATGGCAGGCGCGACCGGCGCTTTGCCGGGAAAGTCCCATCGCGACTGACGTCGCTCCTACGGGCAATGGGATGTCAGGCCGGCTTCTTTTCCAGCGACAGCAGCAGCTTCCACTGTGCGGCGGTGACCGGGAACACCGACAGGCGATTGCCCTTGGCGGTCAGCGGAAAACCTTCGCCCAGTTCCTCGGCATGCAGCTTGATCTCGTCCAGCGCGATCACCTGCGCCAGTTTGCGCTCGAACGCGACATCGACCAGCATCCAGCGCGGCTGCTCGCGCGTGCTCTTGGGGTCGCAGTAGTCGGATTCGGGATCGAACTGGGTGTCATCCGGGTAGGCCTCGCTGGCCACCGTGGCGATGCCGACGATGCCCGGTACCTTGGTGTTGGAGTGGTAGAACAGGATGCCGTCGCCGACCTTCATGCCATCGCGCATGAAGTTGCGCGCCTGGTAGTTGCGCACGCCATTCCACGGCTCGGTGCCCACGCGCTGCAGGTCGTCGATGGAAAAGGCGTCCGGTTCGGACTTCATCAGCCAGTAGCGCTTGCGGGCGGTCATGCGTTCAACGGTTCCGGGTAGAGAGTGGCCTGCTCGGTACAGATGGCATCCACCGCCACATCCCAGTCCTCGACCGGCAATGACGGCACCTGCTGGGCGGAAAACCCCACACCCACCAGCCACGGCGGCGCGGCCTGGCGCTGCCGGAATGCGAAGCTGCGATCATACCAGCCGCCCCCCATGCCCAGCCGCCGGCCCGTGTCGTCGAAGCCGACCAGCGGCGCCACCACCAGCGCCATCTCTTCCGGCGGCAGCGCCTGCGCCGGGTCTACATCCGGTTCGGGAATGCCGTAACGGTTGCTGACCAGCGGCTGCCCCGGCCGCCACGGCGCGAAGCGCAGCAGCTTGCCATGCAGCACCGGCAGGCAATAGGTCTGTTGGGCTGGCAGCTGCATCTGCCAGCGGTGCAGCGCGATCTCGCCATCCATTGCCCAGTAGCCGGCCACCGGGCCGCTGACATCGGCGAATGGAAGGGACAGCAGGCGCGCGGCCAGACGTTCGGCGGCGGCGATGCGCATGGCGGCGGGAATATCGCGGCGATGCTGGCGCAGTTGCTGGCGCAGCTTCTGGCGAAGCTCTGTCATGACAGGCGGGGACCGTTGCGGAGTGGAAATGTGTTGCGGGCGGCACAACGAAAAGCGGGAACGGCACCCGAAGATGCCGCTCCCGCGGAATATTGCATTCTCCGCCATGACGATGCGTGCGAAACGACCTTGAACCCGGGGTTCAAGTGGGAACGCTGGGGAACCATCGGGCTTCCCGCTACAAGGCGGACTTGCACACCCGGCGCCGTCGCGCCCCCGTGGTCGTAATTAAGGGACAAGGCGAATGTTTGCACACGCCGTCGTTCACGGCAGAGAACGCAGGGCCAGTATAGCGAGGTTGCGGGCGCAAATGCAGCCTTTTCCAGCCGTCGCGGATTCAGCTGCCTGAGCCGCTCAGCTGGATCAACGCGCGTTGTCGATGGCGGTGTCCAGACGACGGTTCAGATCATTCAACGTGCTCTGGAAACGCTGCTGCTGTTTGGCCAGCTCGTCGCGCATCAGCTGCATTTCATGCGCCAGATTCAATGCGGCCAGCACCGCCACGCGATCCACCGCGGCCATGCGGTTGCTGCCGCGGATCTCGCGCATCCGCGCATCGAGCATATGCGCGGCGGCGGTGAGGCTGTCGCGCTCGCCCGGTTCCACGCCGACGGTGTAGTCGCGATCGAGAATACGGACACTGACCGGTTCGTTCTGGCTCACGTGTGCTGCTCCAGCGACTTGAGGCGGGTGATCATCGCTTCCACGCGCGAGCGCGCCTGTTCGTTCTTGGCCAACAGCTGCGAGCGTTCGGTCATCAGCTGTTCCTGCTGCTGGCGCAGGCTGCGATTCTCATCGGCCAGCCGCTGGTTGCGCTCGAACAGCAGTTCGATGCGGACGGCAAGGGCCTGCAACTGGGCAGCGGGGTCGAAGGAATCCATGGCGTGCACGATAGGCATGCCGGTGAGGGGCGGTCAAGGTGGTGATGGGGGTGCGGTTGGTACACTGTGCGGCCGCTGTCGTTGTTTGCCGCGACGTGGCCCCATCCGTTTTCCAGACCTGTGACATGACCGAACTTCCTGCCGTCAACGACATCCTCAAAGCCAGCCAGAGTCTGGGTCTGGGCGCCTCTCCTGCCGAACTGCACGGAGGGCTGTGCGGCTGGCTGGCCGCCGGCGGGGCCGATCTGCCGGCGTGGCTAGGCCAGGTGCTGGCCGATGCCAGCTTGCCGGTGCCCGAGCCGGACAGCGTGCTCGATCAGCTGCGGTTGGCCACGGTGGCGCAGCTGGAAGACCGGGATTTCGCCTTCGAACTGGTGCTGGCCGATACCGCTGCGCCGCTGCAGGCGCGTACCGATGCGCTGTTCGAGTGGTGCCGCGCCTTCCTGGGCGGTTTCGGTCTGGCCTCGGGCAAGCGCCCGGCGCTGAGCGAGGAGGGGGAAGAGGCGCTGCAGGATCTGGCCAAACTGGCCCAGGCGTCCAGTGACGAATTCGATGCCGGTGAGGAAGACGAGGACGCGCTGGCGGAAATCGAGGAGTTCGTGCGCGTGGCCGCGCTGCTGCTGCATGGCGACTGCGTGATGGGGTCGCGTCACCGCCAGCGTCTGAACTGAGCTGCGGCATGAAGCGACTTTCCGGGATCACCCCCGCCGAGTACGCCCGCCGCCGTCGCCAGTTGATGGAGGCGGCCGGCGATGACGCCATTCTGGTATTGCCTGCCGCGCCGGAACGGGTGCGCAGCCACGACACGTTCCATCCGTACCGTCAGGATTCGGATTTCTGGTACCTGTGCGGTTTCCAGGAGCCGGAGTCGGTGCTGGTGCTGATTCCGGGCAGGCGCCACGGCGAGACGATCCTGTTCTGCCGCGAGCGCGACCCGGACCGCGAGGCCTGGGATGGTCCGCGCGAGGGCCAGGAGGGCGCAGTGGCGCGCTACGGCATGGATGACGCGTATCCGATCGATGACCTGGATGAGATCCTGCCCGGTCTGCTGGAAGGGCGTTCGCGGGTGTACTACCACTTCGGTCGTGATGCGGACTTCGATCTGAAGCTGATCGGCTGGGTCAACCGGGTGCGCTCGCAGGTCCGGCACGGTGCGCAGCCGCCGCACGAGTTCCTGGAGCTGGGTCACCTGCTGCACGAGCAGCGGCTGTACAAGTCGGCCGATGAAATCGCGTTGATGCAGATGGCGGCGGACATCAGCGTGCGTGGCCATCGCGCGGCCATGCGGGCGGCGCGCGCGGGTATCCACGAGTACGAGTTGCAGGCCGAGCTGGAGCGCGAGTTCCGCGCGCATGGCGCCTGTCCGGCCTACAGCAGCATCGTCGGCGCCGGCGGCAACGCCTGTGTGCTGCATTACCGTGACAACAGCAGCGGCAGTCGTGACGGCGACCTGGTGCTGATCGATGCCGGCGCCGAATACCACGGCTATGCCAGCGACATCACCCGCACTTTCCCGCTCAATGGCCGCTTCAGCCCCGAGCAGCGCGCGCTGCATGATCTGGTACTGGCGGCGCAGACCGCCGCGCTGGAGCAGGCGCAGCCGGGTATCGCCTACGAGGAGGGGCACCTGGCCGCGGTTGAGGTATTGACCGAGGGCCTGCTGCGGCTGGGGCTGCTGAAAGGGGATCTGGAAGAGAACCTCATCGAACGCCACTACCAGCGCTTCTACCGGCACAAGACCGGGCACTGGCTGGGGCTGGATGTGCACGACGTGGGCGATTACCGGGTGGCTGGCGAGTCGCGCCTGCTGGAGCCGGGCATGGTGTTCACCATCGAGCCCGGGCTCTACATTGCCAGCGACGATCGCAGCGTGGAGGCGCGCTGGCGCGGCATCGGTATCCGCATCGAGGACGATGTGCTGATCACCGGTGACGGCCATCGCGTGCTCACCGGCGCGCTGGAGCGCAGTGCCGAGGAGATCGAGGCGTTCATGGCGGCGCGCTGAGTCCGAGTGCCGGAAAAAGGAAAAGGGCGCCGATCGGCGCCCTTTTCTGTTGCATGGCCCGGGCCGGTCAGTCCGTGGCTGCGGCGGCAAATGCCGGACGGGTGAGGTTGTCGGCCTGGCCTTCGGTACACAGCACTTCGTCTTCGATACGGACGCCGCCGTAGGGACGGAAGAAATCCACGCGCCCCCAGTTGATGCTGGCGGCGTTGCCGGCTTTCTTCACTTCTTCCAGCAGCATGTCGATGAAGTACAGGCCCGGCTCGATGGTCACCACCATGCCCGGTTCCAGCACGCGGGTCAGACGCAGGTAGGGATGTCCTGCCGGGCGTTCGATCCGGCCGCCGTGCTCGCCGGCGGCGAAGCCGGCCACATCGTGCACCTGCGCACCGATCAGGTGGCCGATGCCGTGCGGGAAGAATGCCGCGCTCACCCCGGTGGCCAGCGCAGCCTCCGGCGATACGGTGATCACACCGAAGTCCTTGAGGATGCCCATCAGCGACAGGTGGGCATC
Organism: Stenotrophomonas pictorum JCM 9942; assembly: GCF_001431585.1. Taxonomy (NCBI): domain Bacteria; kingdom Pseudomonadati; phylum Pseudomonadota; class Gammaproteobacteria; order Lysobacterales; family Lysobacteraceae; genus Stenotrophomonas; species Stenotrophomonas pictorum. The sequence continues at coordinate 149,350 of NZ_LLXS01000005.1, forward strand.
GATATGCAGCTGCTTGTAGTCGAAGCCGGCGCGGACCGCTTCGCACATCTTGATCTGCGCCGCGTCCACCGCATCGACCAGCGCCTGGAATTCACCGTGGCCGGCGGCCGCGTAGGTACGGGTGATATCGCTGGCATAGCCGCAGGCCGAAGCGCCGGCGTCGATCAGGAAGCTGCGCAGCGGCTGCGGTGCGCTGCGGCCCAGGTCGGTGTAGTGCAGCACCGCGGCATGTTCGTTGAGCGCGATGATGTTGCCGTAGGGCAGGTCGTTGGCGTCCTGGCCGACCGCTTGGCAGTAGGCCATGTGGATCTCGAACTCGCTGGCACCGGCCCGGAACGCGGCCTCGGCGGCACGATGGCCACGCACGCCCAGCACCTGCGCCTGGCGCATCAGTGCGATTTCATAGGGGGTCTTGTAGCCGCGGTGCCAGTCCAGATGGTTGATCACCGCTTCCGGATTGTTCGGTACGAAGTTGCCCAGCGCGCTCTGCGGCTCACCGACAATGGCGCAGCGCGCCGGGTCCCCGGGCAGCAAGGCCAGCGCCTGGTCCGGCTTGCGGATGATGTGGATATCGAAATGCTCCACCCACCAGCCGCTGGGTGCGGCCGGAACCGCGTGCCAATAGTCGAACGGCTGATAGAACACCAGCGTCGGGCGTTTCCCGGGGGTGTGGATCAGCCAGCTGTTGGGCAGCCGGGTCAGCGGCAGCCAGGCCTTGAACTGCGGGTTGACCGCGTACGGGTAATCGCGGTCGTCGAAGGCCTGGTAGTGCAGGGTACCGCTGGGAATGACCAGGTGATCGAAACCGCCGCGTGCCAGCGCCGCATCGGCGCGGCGGGAGAGCTCGCCCAGATGGTGGGAATACAGGACGCCTGGATCTTGCTGTTTCATCGCGGTGGCTCGCTCGACGGTGCGGAATACAGGCCTACGATTCTGCCGCAATCACGCGCGAGCTGCTGTGCCGTTTTCGGCAGTCAGTCCGCAGGAAGGTTGCCCTCGATCCACCGCGCCAGCTGTTCGCGGTGGGGTCTGTCCAGGGTCAGGAAACGGAAGCCGGCCCAGCAGTGGTTCGGGGTGTGGGCCGGGGTACGCCACAGCAGATGCACGCCGACGTCGATGTCGATCTCGCCGCCCCGGCCGTCGGGAATGGGGAACTGCAGCTGGTACAGGGCATCTTCCAGCAGGGGTTCGGAGGCGATGACCAGCATGCCGGTTTCGGACACGTTGCTCAGGCGGCCGATCACGCTGTCGGTCATCCGGTCCCAGACCGGGATCAGTGCTGGAATCTGCAGGCGCGGCGCCCGCCGGGTGTTGGTGATCATGCGGACTCCGCAGCGGAACTGCCGCCGGCAAGTGAGCGCAACGTGCGCAGGGTTGCCTGCCAGGCGCGGTCGATCAGGCGGCCGCGGTCTTCGGTGACCACCTGCACCTGGCCCTTGGCCATCAGCCGGGCGAGGGCGTCGAGCGAATGCTCGGCCACCTTCTGCCCGCGCTGATTGACGAACAGTACGTTGTCGGTGATCAGGCTGTACCAGGACAGGCGCTGGCGCTGCGAATCACCCTGCTGGTTGACGGTGAATTCGAACCACGTGCCGAACGGCATCGTGCGCAACTGCCGGTAATGCGTTTCCTCTTCCGGGCTGCGGTTGGCTACCGGCTTGCGGCGCGGATCTTCTTCTTCGTCGCGCTCGCTGCCCTCACCCAGACGGGCGCGGGCTTTGAGTTTGGCGCTGAGCTCGGTCTTGGAGGTGGTGTCGTCTTCCCCGCCCGGGGTGGACAGGCGCCGGGCGATCGCGCCAGCCTCGTCGCGGTGGTAGCCGACCTGCAGCAGTGATTCTTCGATCTGCTTGCCCAGCACCACGTCCGGCTCGCCGCCAGCGGGGCTGGCGGTGACTTCGCTGATGCGGGCGGTGGCGACCTGGCGCTGTTGCCATTCCTCGGAGTTGTCGCCCTGGCGCAGCAGGGTCAGGGTCAATACGTCGGCCCAGGCCTGGCGCAGCAGGGTCTGCACGAATTTGGGCGCCGCGCCGTTGCGACATTGCTGGTCGATGGTACGCGTGGCCAGCTGCTTGGCAGCCTCCAGCCGCTCCTTGCCGCGTGCCGCCTCCACATGCCGGCGCTCGGTGACTTCGGCCTTGCGGGCGGCCGTCCGCAGGTGGTTCTGGATCTGCTGGTTGGCCTCGGTGAAGACGGCTTCGTTGCCGTCGTAGTCGGTGACGACCTTGTTGACCGCCTCACCGAGCTTCTGCAGCAGCACCGGATCGCCATCGTCATCGCCCAGCCAGGTGGCGCCGGATTCGGCCACCGCGTTGAGCAGCTCGCGCGCGGGGTGCTGGTCACGGACGAAGAACGCCTCGTCGTGGATCGCCGCCCGCACCACCGGTACCTGCAGCTGGGTCAGCAGGTCCGCGGCCGCGCCTTCGGTGCGGACTTCGCGCTGGATCTGCGTGTACAGCATCCCCAGCAGGTCGAGGGTGTCGGCATCCTGTGGGGCGAGTGAGGCCGCTGGTCCGTGGTCGGCCTTGATCTGACCGAGCAGCGCATTGCGGATGTCGCCAATGCTGCGCCGCGTGCCTGGCGAGGCGGCCTGCGCCTGCAGGCGGCCGAGCACCTCCATCACGGCCTGGCTGGGAACCGGTCGGGGGGCGTCGCCTGCCGGTGGCGCTGCAGCGGTGTGCGGGTCGTCGGTGGTGGCCGTGGCGGCACTGGCTGCCACGTTGCCACGTGGCTGGGGATGGCGGGCGGCGTCCAGCAGGCTGTGCAGGGCGGACATGCCGGGGGCGGAGATACCGCTTTCGCTGCCGGCGGGCATGGCGCCGGGGACAGCGCCAGTGCTGCCCGCGCCGGCCGAGAAGGAGGGGGCGGAGGGGGCTGCTGATCCTGCAGCGGCAACGGCGGCAGGGAATCCAGCCGTGGCGCCCTCAACAGGCAGAACCGCCCACGACGCCGCGGGCGCCTGTCCCTGCCAGCCGGTCAGGGGCCGGTTGGCCGCCGTGCGCTCGCCATTTGCGGCGTTGGCGTTGGCGGTCGAAGGCCCGTTCTGGCCGCCGCCGCGCGGGGCGGAAGGGCGCACCAGGTAGGGGCGGTAGACCAGCCCGGGCAGCACGCCTTCGCGGGCGAGCAGGATGTTGGCGCGATCGATCAACTCGCTGTGGCGTTCCATCGCCTGGCGCTCGAACACCTGATACAGCAACAGCTGCGTTTCCAGGCTCAGCTGCAGCTGCTCGCCGCAGTCGCGCAACGCGCGGCACAGCGCATAGGGGCCGATCGGCAGCCGTTCGATCTCGATGGCCGGTTGCGCGGCGAGCACGCCAAAACGCTGCCCCAGCAGTTGCAACGGACTGGGCGAGCGGTTGCTTTCGCGCCGGGCCATTTCATGCAGCACGATGTCGCGGTCGATGTCGGTGTCTTCGACCAGCGTCATGGTCTTGAGCGAGGCGTCCCTTGTCCGCGCGGCCGCGGTATGGCGGGCATCCTTGAACTGGACCAGTTGCTGCTCCAGCGCGTCGAAAAAGCGTGCCGGGAACTGGTCGCTGCACTCGCGCAGCTGGCGCATCTGCGCGTAGATGTCCGATTGGAGCTGGCTGCTGCGGGCTTTTTCCGCATGCTGGAACAGCTCGCGGTCCAGTCCGAGCATGGTCAGCTTCAGTGGCTGCTCCAGCACTTCCACGGCCAGCGCGTGGATCTGCTCCAGCAACATCCGCACACGGGGTGGCAGCGCGGCGCCAGCGATTCGAGCCGGCGCATGGCTGGCGGTGGTTGATGCGTTCCCTGACATCCGATGTACGTTCCGCGCCCCTTGTATGGGACGTTTTCTACCATTTTGGTGACGGAGTAGCCACTTCCGTCGCGTGCGCTCAGCGCAGGAACAGCTCCACCACGTCATTGGTGAAGCGCCGGCCCAGCTCGGTGGGCGTGGCTCTGGCACCGTCACAGATCAGCCAGCCGCGCGCCTGTGCGGTATCCAGTGCCGGTCGCAGCACGCTGCGCTCCAGTCCGGTGCGGGCCTCGAAATCGGCCAGCGGGAAGCCTTCGTGCAGGCGCAGCAGATTGAGCATGTACTCGAACGGCAGGCGTTCTGCGCCGACCACGTCATCGCCGCCGATGGCGGCGGGCGTGCCTGCGGTGTCCATGAAGGTCTGCGGGTGCTTGTGCTTCCAGCGGCGCAGCACCTGCTGCTCGGCGCCGGAGCTGATCTTGCCGTGGGCGCCGGCACCGATCCCCAGGTAGTCGCCGAAGCGCCAGTAGTTGAGGTTGTGCTGGCATTGCCAGCCCTCGCGGGCATAGGCGCTGACCTCGTACTGGCCATAGCCGTGCTCGGCGAGCAAGGCCTGGCAATGCTCCTGGATGTCCCAGGCGCTGTCCTCGTCGGGAATGCCCTGCGGCGGCTTGGCGAAGAACACCGTGTTCGGCTCCAGCGTCAGCTGGTAGTGCGAGATATGCGTGGGATCGAGTGCGAAGGCCCGCTCAAGATCATGCTCTGCCTGGGCCAGCGTCTGCTGCGGCAGCGCGTACATCAGATCGATATTGAAGTTGTTGTAGCCGGCGTCCTGCGCCAGCTTGACCGCGCGTTCGGCCTCGCGGCTGTCGTGGATACGGCCCAGGCGCTGCAATGCTTCATCGTTGAAGGTCTGGATGCCGAAGCTGATGCGGTTCACGCCCGCCGCCCGGTAGCGGTCGAAGCGGCCGTGTTCGGCGGTGCCCGGGTTGGTCTCCAGCGTCACTTCCAGATTCGGCGCAAAGCGCAGGCGCGCGCTGGCTGCCTGCAGGAAGCGGTCGATCGCCTCGGGCGGGAACAGGCTGGGAGTGCCGCCGCCGAAGAACACGCTGTTCACCACCCGGCCCCAGACCAGTGGCAGATCCTGGTCCAGATCGCGGATGAGCGCATCGATATACGCATCGAACGGCAGCGCACCCTTGCCCGCGTGCGAGTTGAAATCGCAGTACGGGCATTTGCGCACGCACCATGGCAGGTGCACATACAGCGACAACGGCGGTGGTACCAGTTGCACCGGGCCCGGGGCATCACAGCCGCAGGCGTCGTCATGGGTGTGGAGGTCCATATGCATGCCGACCTCAGCGCGCCAGCTGGGTGGACAGCTGCTGTACCAGCAACTGCAGCGCCTTGGCGCGATGGCTGCGGCCATTCTTCTGCGCCGGCTCCATCTGCGCGGCGGTCAGGCCAAGTTCTTCATCCAGGAATACCGGGTTGTAGCCGAAGCCGTTGCTGCCGCGCAGTTCATCGATGATGCGGCCTTCCCAGCTGCCTTCGCAGATCAGCGGCTGCGGATCATTGGCGTGGCGCAGCAGCACGATCACCGCGTAGAAACGCGCAGTGCGGCGCTGGGCGGGCACATCGCGCAGCGCTTCGAGCAGCTTGGCGTTGTTGGCGGCATCGTCGGTGGGGCTGCCGGCGTAGCGCGCGCTGTACAGGCCGGGCGCACCGTCCAGTGCATCGACGATCAGGCCGGAGTCATCGGCCAGCGCCGACAGGCCGGTGACTTCGCAGGCGTGGCGCGCCTTGATCAGCGCGTTCTCGACGAAGGTCAGGCCGGTTTCCGGCACATCGCCCACGCCCAGCTCGCGCTGCGGCACGATCTGCAGCGGCAACCCGCCCAGCAGGGTCTGCAGCTCTTCCAGTTTGCCGGCGTTGCCGCTGGCCAGTACCAGTTTCATCATTTGGGTTCCAGCAGGTCCCAGGTATTGCCATACAGGTCGCGGAACACCACGACGGTGGCATAGCTCTCGTTGCGGGGCGCTTCGGTGAATTCCACACCGAAGGCCTGCATGGCCTCGTAGTCGCGCCAGAAGTCGTCGGTGTACAGGAAGAAGCCGACACGGCCGCCGGTCTGGTTGCCGATATGCGCGCGCTGCGCTTGGTCACTGGCGCGCGCCAGCAACAGCGATGCGGCGTTGCCATTGGCCGGGCCGACCACGACCCAGCGCTTGTGGCCCTGATCCAGGTCCTCCAGCAGGCGGAAGCCCAGCGCGCCGGTGTACCAGGCGATGGCCTCGTCGTAATCGGCGACGACCACCGTCACCAGGGCCAGATACCGGCTCATGCCTGCGCCAGTGCCGCCTGCTGCGCGTCGAACAGCTCGCGGATACCCTTTTCAGCCAGCACCAGCAGCGCGTCCAGCTCGTCACGACGGAAGGCGTGGCCTTCAGCGGTGCCCTGCAGCTCGATGAAGCCGCCGCCGTCGTTCATCACCACGTTCATGTCGGTGTCGCAGTCGCTGTCCTCGACGTAGTCCAGATCCAGCACCGGTACGCCTTTGTAGACGCCGACCGACACCGCGGCGACGGCGCCGAAGACCGGATTGCGCTTGATGTCGCCGCGCTTGAGCAGCACGTTCACCGCGTCGACCAGTGCCACGTAGGCGCCGGTGATGGCGGCGGTGCGGGTGCCGCCGTCGGCCTGCAGCACGTCGCAATCCAGGGTGATGGTGCGCTCGCCCAGCGCATTGCGGTCGATGCAGGCGCGCAGCGTGCGGCCGATCAGGCGCTGGATTTCCAAGGTGCGGCCGCCCTGCTTGCCACGCGCGGCTTCGCGGTCGGAACGGGTATGGGTGGCGCGCGGCAGCATGCCGTATTCAGCTGTCACCCAGCCTTCGCCCTTGCCGCGCAGGAAGCCGGGAACGCGGTTCTCGACACTGGCCGTGCACAGCACGCGGGTATTGCCAAAGCTCACCAGAACCGAGCCTTCGGCGTGGCATGTGAAGGCGCGTTCAAGGGTAACGGTGCGCAGCTGATCGGCCTGGCGGCCGCTGGGACGGGAAAAGGTCATGAAAAGTCCGGATTGCGAAGGCTTCGATGGGGCGTCCGGGCGGTCAATACACCGGCGTCCGGGGCTGGCTAGGGTACCATTCGCCCTTTGAAATTCATCGGAAAACACATGATTCGGAGCATGACCGCCTACGCCGGTGGTGAGCGCGTGACGCCCTGGGGCACCTTGGGCTGCGAACTGCGCTCGGTCAATCACCGCTTTCTCGAAGTAGGGGTGCGGCTGCCGGAAGACCTGCGTTCGCTGGAGCCACAGCTGCGGGAGCGCGTGTCCGCACGGGTCAGTCGCGGCAAGCTGGATCTGGTGATGCGCCTGCGTGCGCCCGAGGCGACCACCTCGCTGGCGGTCAATGAAGTGCTGGTGGAACAGCTGGGCGATCTGGCGGCACGTCTGCAGGCAAGTTTTCCCTCCATGCAGGTGGGTTTCACCGAATTGCTGCAATACCCGGGGGTGCTGCGCGCCGAATCCACCGACGCGGCCGCCCTGCAGGCCGAAGCGCTGGCGCTGCTGGATCAAACCATCGACAGCTTCGTGCAGGCGCGTGAGCGCGAGGGCCAGAAGCTGGCCGAAGCCATCAGCGAGCGTGTGGACGGGGTCGAGCGTATCGCCGCGGAAGTGCGTGAGCTGATTCCAGCCATCCGCGAAGGGCAGCGCGCCAAGCTGGCCGCACGACTGGCCGATCTTCCCCATCCGATGGATCCGGGGCGCGCCGAACAGGAACTGGTGCTGTGGCTGCAGAAGCTTGACGTGGACGAGGAGCTGGATCGTCTGTCCAGCCACATCGCCGAGATCCGCCGGGTGCTCAAGCAGCGCGAGCCGGTGGGGCGTCGCCTGGACTTCCTGCTGCAGGAATTCAATCGCGAAGCCAACACCACCGGGTCCAAGTCGGTGGACAGCCGCACTTCCAATGCCGCGGTGGAGCTGAAGGTGCTGATCGACCAGATCCGCGAGCAGGTCCAGAACATCGAATAACCGCGTCCCTGGCGTTGCTGTGAACCGGCCACCACCGATCTGGTGGCCGGTGGATTCGGGTTGCCGGCCGGTGCGTGATATTCTGCGCTGCCTTGCAAGTGGCGCCCCAGTTCCATGCGCGGAACTCTCTACATCGTTGCCGCCCCTTCCGGCGCAGGCAAAAGCAGCATCGTCAACGCCACCCTGGCGCGCGATCCGCAGATTTCACTCTCGATCTCCTTCACCTCGCGGGCCATGCGTCCGGGCGAGGAGAACGGCAAGCACTACCATTTCGTCAGCGCGGCCGAGTTCGAGCGGATGATCGGTGACGGCGATTTCTTCGAGCACGCCCTGGTGCACGGCGACTGGAAGGGTACCGCCCGCCAATCGGTGGAGCCGCAGCTGGCCGCCGGCCAGGACGTGCTGCTGGAAATCGACTGGCAGGGTGCGCGCCAGGTGCGCGAGAAGGTGCCCGGTGCGGTCAGTGTGTTCATCCTGCCGCCGTCGCGCCAGGCGCTGGACGAGCGCATGCGCAAGCGCGGCCAGGACAGCGAGGCGGTGATCGCCCAGCGGCTGGCCGCCGCCCGCGAGGAAATGCTGCACTACGACGAATTCGACTATGTGATCGTCAATGAGGACTTTGACATCGCCGTGGGTGAAATGTGCTCCATCTTCGCCGCCAGCCGCCTGCGACTGGCGGCCCAGCAGCGGCGCCACGCCGGACTGATAGACTCGTTGCTGGCCCCGGAATCGACCCCGTAAAAACAGCAAGCGATTGATTCACAAGGGTCTGTTCAGGGGCTGGCTTGATTTTTGCCATGGCTCGCCCCTACAATCGCCCCCTTTTCCCACATTCGATCGAGCGGCCGTTGCAGGTCGCCGGGAGCCCGCATGGCCCGCATTACCGTAGAAGATTGCCTGGAAGTCGTTAACAACCGTTTTGAGCTGGTCATGATGGCGTCCAAGCGCGCCCGCCAGTTGGCAAATGGTGTCCAGGCGACGATCGATAACAGCGAGACCGAGGACAAGCCGACCGTGCTGGCACTGCGCGAAATCGCGGCCCGCAAGATCGACCTCAACCTGATCGAGGAAGTCGAGAAGGCCGAGCGCGAGCGCATCGAGCGTGAGGCGCTGGAATGGGCTGCCGCCGAAGTGGTTGCCGACGAAGACATGTCCAAGAACGACGATTGATCCGGCTGCCCGGATCATCGCGTGAGATGGCACCGACAGCCCGCTCTATGCGGGCTGTTCGCGTTGTGGGGTTTGCCGTTATTACGCTGCTGACATAGTCTTCTGACATGAACCCAGGCCCTACTGCCCAGGTCGCCACGCCAGCGGGCGGGGCGGTACCTGACTACGTACTCCAACTCGAACGTGCTGCCGGCTATCTTCCTGCTGGACAAGTGCCGTTGCTGCGGCGTGCATGGGAAGTGGGCGCGGCCGCGCACGCGGGCCAGACGCGCAAATCAGGCGAGCCCTACATCACCCATCCGGTCGCGGTGGCGCGCATTCTCGCGGAGCTGGGACTGGACGTGGAGGCGCTGATCGCCGCGATCCTGCACGATACGATCGAAGACACGCCGCTGACCCGGCAGCAGCTGGCCGCCGAGTTCGGCGAGACCGTGGCCGAATTGGTCGACGGGGTCACCAAGCTGGACAAGCTCAAGTTCCGTGACCGCCAGGAAGCGGCCGCGGAGAGCTTCCGTAAGATGCTGCTGGCGATGTCGCGCGACCTGCGCGTGATCATGATCAAGCTGGCCGACCGCCTGCACAACATGCGCACGCTGGGCGCGCAGAGCAGCGAGGCACGCCGCCGCATCGCCCTGGAAACACTGGATATCTACGCGCCGATCGCGCAGCGCCTGGGCATGAGTCTGATCAAGTCCGAGCTGCAGAATCTGGGCTTCCGCGCGCTGTATCCGTGGCGTCACGCGATCATCGAAAAGCACATCCGCAGCCAGCCGGTGGTCCGTCGCGAGTCGATGGCGCAGGTGGAGGTGCAGCTGTCGCAGCGTCTGGCACGCGAAGGGCTCGAACACCGCCTGATCAGCCGCATCAAGACGCCGTGGAGCATCTACAACAAGATGCGCGACGAGAACAAAAGCTTCGACCAGGTCATGGACGTGTTCGGCTTCCGCCTGGTCATGCGCAGCGTGCCGAACTGCTATCACGCGCTGGGCGCCGTGCATGCCACATTCAAGCCGCTGGATGGCCGCTTCCGCGATTTCATCGCCATCCCCAAGGCCAACGGCTACCAGTCGCTGCACACGGTGCTGTTCGGGCCATACGGTTCGCCGATCGAAGTGCAGATCCGCACCGAGGAAATGGACCTGATCGCCGAGCGCGGTGTGGCTGCGCACTGGACCTACAAGTTCGGTGGTGATTCGCCCAACAGTGCGCAGAGCCGTGCCCACGCGTGGATCGTCGATCTGATCGATTCGCAGCGGGCGGCCGGCTCTTCGCTCGAGTTCCTCGACAACGTCAAGGTCGACCTGTTCCCGGACGAGGTCTATCTGTTCACGCCCAAGGGCAAGATCCTGTCGCTGCCGCGCAACTCCACCACGCTGGATTTCGCCTATGCCGTGCACACCGATGTGGGCAACCGGGCGGTGGCCTCGCGGGTGGACAAGAAGCTGGTGCCGCTGCGCACCAGGCTGGTCAGCGGCCAGACCGTGGAAATCATCACCGCACGGTCGGCCACGCCAAAGCCGCAGTGGCTGGAATTCGTGGTCAGCTCCAAGGCCCGCACCGCCATCCGCCACCAGCTCAAACAGCTGGAACACGAGGATGCGGTGCAGCTGGGCCATCGCATGCTCGACCGCGCGCTGGAGGCGATGGACAGTTCGATCGAGCGGCTGCCGAAGGGGCGCCTGGATGCGTTCCTGGCCGAGTACCGGTTCCCGCGCTTGGAGGCGTTCCTGGCCGATGTCGCGCTGGGCAACTGGATGCCGACCCAGGCGGCACAGGCGTTGATGGCCTATGGCGAGCTTCGTGCCGGTGATTCGGCGCAGCGGCCGCAGGAGAAGATCCTGATCAATGGCAGTGAGCGCGGCGTGGTCAGCTTCGCCAATTGCTGCCAGCCGATTCCGGGCGACGACATCATGGGTTACCACACTGCCGGCAAGGGCATCGTGGTGCACCGCATGGATTGCCCGAATCTGGCTGAACTGCGCAAGTCGCCCGAGCGCTGGGTGCCGATCGGCTGGGACACCAGTGTGGTCGGGGACTACGACACGGCGCTGGTCGTGGAAGTGGAGAATGGCACCGGCGTGCTGGCCCAGTTGGCCGCGGCGATCGCGCAGAGTCATTCCAACATCGAGCGCGTGGACTATCTGGATCGCGATCCCAATGCCGCGGTGCTGTGCTTCAACATCCAGGTGCGCGATCGCACCCACCTGGCCGAAGTGATGCGGCGCCTGCGGCGTCTGTCGGTGGTGCAGGCGGTGCGTCGGCAGTAGTTGCGCAGTTCTCCACAGAGGGTGTGCAACACGGCGATGACAAGTTGTGGATAAGGTCTTCAGGGCCTTATGGGGCAGGTGTTTCCATGGGCTGGTCAAAATTTGACCAGACTTTCGTTGCCGCATTCCGATGGGGTGCGGGTGGCGACAGGGCCGGCGCTACAATGGGGCACCTACTATCAGAGTGGAGCTGTCCATGTCCCGCCAGATCATCAATACCGCCAACGCTCCGGCCGCCATCGGCCCTTATTCGCAGGCCGTGCGTGCCGGCAACACCGTGTATTTTTCCGGCCAGATTCCGCTGGACCCGGCGACCGGTGAGATCGTCGCCGGCGATGTGACCGCGCAGGCCCGTCGCGCGTTCGACAACCTCAAGGCGGTGGCCGAAGAAGCGGGTGGGTCGCTGGACAAGATGGTGCGGCTGGGCCTGTATCTGACCGATCTGGGTGAGTTCGCCAAGGTCAATGCGGTGATGCAGGAGTATTTCCAGGCGCCGTTCCCGGCACGCTCGACCATTGAAGTGTCCGGCCTGCCCAAGGGCGCCGCGTTCGAGGTCGACGCGGTGATGTTTCTCGACTGATCCGTCATCGGCAACCTGTCCATGTGCGAATGCCCGGTTCTGCCGGGCATTCGTCTGTCAGGACGCAGGAAGCCTGATGTCGGAGGGTATACGCCTGGTCCGTCGCTTGAAGGCGCGGCCGAGTGGGGACGTATCGTTGAGGCCGGGTGGATCGCCGGTCATGGCGATAGCCGGTTCGCGGGCCTGCACCACTGCCGCTGCAGGCTTGGTGCGGCTCGGGTGTTGCACCTGGCTGAAGCGGGATTGCCCGCCGCGCCGCCGGCGTGCGGATGGGCCACCTCGTGTCGTGGGGGAAGAAGGCAGCTGCCGGTGTGCTCGACAGGCGGGCGCTGAGCCCGGGCAACCCGGCGTTCCGGTGGGGCGGGGCGTAGGGAAACCCCGGCGTCTTCGGATGCCGGGGTTTCTGTTTGTGACGCATGACGGCATCCTTGTGCAATGTCTGCGCGTCGTGACCTTGCCACCCTTGATCTGTCCACCGAACCGCTGGACCGCCTTGCCGGGGTCGGACCCCGGGTGGCGGCCAAGCTGGAGGCGCGTGGGCTGACCACCCTTCAGGATCTGTGGCTGCACCTGCCGCTGCGCTACGAGGATCGCACCACGCTGCTGCCGATCCGCGCGCTGAAGGCCGGGGTGGCGGCCCAGGTGGAGGGCAGGGTCGAGGCGGTGGAGCGCGGTTTCCGCTACCGCCCGGTACTGCGCGTGGCGATCAGTGACGGGTCCGGCGCCCTGCTGGTGCTGCGATTCTTCCACTTTCGCGCCGCGCAGGTGGCCCAGTTCGCGCTAGGCCGGCGGTTGCGTGCCTATGGCACGCCGCGTGCCGGTCAGCAGGGGCTGGAGATCGTGCATCCCAGCTACCAGCTGCTCGCCGATGACGAGCAGGCCGCGCTCGAGCAGGCGCTGGATCCGGTCTATCCGGTGGTCGAGGGCATCGGTCCGGCCAGCCTGCGAAAGTTGATCGGCCAATCCATCGACCGGCTGCCCGATGCTGCCACGCTGGAACTGCTGCCGCCCGCACTGCTGTCCGGGCTGGGGCTGCCGTCCTTGCGGGAGGCGCTGCTGACCATGCACCGCCCCCCGGTCGACGCGGATGTTGCAGCGCTGGGTGCGGGCGTCCACCCGGCACAGCGGCGACTGGCGATGGAGGAGCTGCTGGCCCATCACCTGAGTCTGCGCCGCCAGCGGATCGCGCTGCAGGCCCATCGCGCGCCCGCGTTGCGTGGAGGCGACGGGCTGGTAAAGGCGCTGCTCGCGTCATTGCCGTTCCGTCTTACCGGCGCGCAGCAACGGGTGTTCGACGAGATCCGTCGTGATCTTGCGCGTGCGCACCCGATGCTGCGGCTGGTGCAGGGCGATGTCGGCTCCGGCAAAACCGTTGTGGCTGCGCTGGCGGCGATGCTGGCGGTGGAGCGCCGCAAGCAGGTCGCGTTGGCGGCGCCGACCGAGCTGTTGGCCGAACAGCATCTGACCAATCTGCGCAGCTGGCTGGAACCGCTGGGCGTTCGCGTGGCCTGGCTGGCCGGCAAGGTGACCGGCAAGGCCCGCAGCAAGGTGCTCGAAGACGTTGCCAGCGGGCACGCGCAGGTGGTGGTTGGCACGCACGCGTTGATGCAGGATGCGGTGGTGTTCAACGATCTGGCGCTGGCCATCGTCGATGAGCAGCACCGCTTCGGCGTGCATCAGCGCCTGGCGTTGCGCGACAAGGGCGCGGCTGCCGGCGTGGTGCCGCATCAGCTGGTGATGACCGCCACGCCGATTCCGCGCACGCTGGCGATGGCCGCGTATGCGGACCTGGATGTTTCGGCCATCGACGAACTGCCGCCGGGGCGCACCCCGGTGCAAACGATCGTCATCAGCGCCGAACGCCGTCCGGCGCTGGTCGAGCGTATCCGCGTGGCCTGTCGGCAGGGGCGCCAGGTGTACTGGGTCTGCACGCTGATCGAGGAAAGTGAAGAAGAGGGGAGTGGTCCGGGCCAGGCGCGGCTGGATGCGACCGCCGCGCAGACCACGTTCGAGACATTGTCCGCGCAGCTGCCCGAGCTGCGCATCGGGCTGGTGCACGGGCGGATGAAGGCGGCCAAAAAGCAAGCGGCGATGCGCGCTTTCAAATCGGCCGAGGTCGACCTTCTGGTGGCCACCACCGTCATCGAAGTCGGTGTCGATGTGCCCAACGCATCGCTGATGATCATCGAGAATGCCGAGCGGCTGGGGCTGGCGCAGCTGCACCAGCTGCGGGGGCGGGTGGGTCGCGGCGCGACCGCATCCAGTTGTGTGTTGATGTACCAGGCCCCGTTGTCGGCGATGGCGCGGGAGCGACTGGAAACCATGCGGCACACGGCCGATGGCTTCCTGATCGCGGAGAAGGACCTGGAGCTGCGCGGCCCCGGTGAACTGCTTGGCACGCGTCAGACCGGTCTTGCCGCATTCCGCGTCGCAGACCTGGCCCGCGATGCGGGTCTGTTGCCTGTCGTGCATGACCTTGCCGATCGCCTGCTGGCCGAGTCGCCGGCGCTGGCCGAACGCGTCGTGCAGCGCTGGATTGGTGGCGCGGCGCGATATGCGGCGGCCTGAACCCAGGCTTCCCCTGTCATGGCCAAACTGCCATGCTCAAAGATCGATCCGATGTGAAGCACAAGATGAGCAAGAAGATTCCGTTGCTGATTGATACCGATCCCGGCGTGGACGATGCGCTGGCCTTGCTGATGGCGTTTGCCGACGACCGCCACGACGTCGTCGGTCTGACGGTGGCGGCCGGCAACGTCGGTCTGGACTACACCGTGCGCAATGCATTGAAGCTGTGCGAAGTGGCCGATCGCGAGGATGTGCCGGTATTTGCCGGCGCGGCCGATCCGCTCGTGTATCCGGCAGAAGATGCCGCCCACGTGCATGGGCGTGATGGGTTCGGTGATGTGGATCTGCCGTTGACCGCACGCAAGGTGCAGGCGGAACACGCGGCATTGGCGATCCTGCGTCTGTCGCACGAATATGCCGGCGAGCTGCTGCTGGTCGCACTTGGGCCGCTGACCAACATCGCGCTGGCACTCAAGCTTGATCCGAGCTTGCCAAAGCGCGTCAAGCGCTTTGTGGTGATGGGCGGGGCAATCAACGGCCATGGCAATATCACCCCGGTGGCTGAGTTCAACATCGCGTTTGATCCGGAAGCCGCGCACATCGTGTTTTCGATGTTCCCGCATACGGACGTCGCCGACTGGGAAGCCACCATCGCCCATGGCCTGCTGCATCGTGATGTCGAACAGTGGTTGGCCGCCGATACCGACAAGGCACGCTTCTACGAACTGATCTCGCGGCAGACGCGGTTGTGGTCCGAGGACAGTCGTGGTGAGTACTGGTACGCGGCCGACGCCTTGGCGATGGCGTGGGCTTTGCAGCCTGAAGGGGCGACGCGGGTGGAGCAGCGTCCGCTGGCGGTCGAGCTCACTGGCAACCGCAGCCGCGGCGCCACCGTGGTGGACTGGAATCGGCAGACCGGAGCGCCGGACAATACCGCGCTGCTGATCGGCTACGAGCAGGGGCGTTTCGAGGCCCAGGTGCGCGCCGCACTGGGCCTGTAAACCCAGGCTGTATGGACTTGGCTTGCCTATCGTCGCAAGCCAAGCCTATAATGCCGCTCTTGACCACCAGCCCGCACGGTGTGAGCCCATGAAGGCCGATATCCATCCTGATTACCACAACGTCGTTTTCCACGACGTCACTTCCGATTTCAAATTCCTGACCCGTTCGACCATGTCCTCCAAGGAAACGGTCAAGTGGGAAGACGGCGAAGAGTATCCGCTGGTCAAGGTTGAAATTTCCTCTGCTTCGCATCCGTTCTACACGGGCAAGCACAAGGTCATCGATACCAGCGGCCGCATCGACAAGTTCCAGAAGCGTTACGCGCGCTAATCTGGTTGTTGTTGCCAAAACAACGGCTGCGCTCTGCGTGGCCGTTGTTTTGTGTTGTCTGTCGTACGGCTGAATTGCGATGAGGTCGGATTGGCCGTCACTGCGACGCTGTGTCGCAGCCATGGTCTTTCTATAAGACTTTCGTCATCGCAACCCGCAAATGTTGCTGTGCGATAATGACGTGAACCGCGGTGGAAAACCGCGGACTTCATTCACGCGTCTGCCCGCTTCCTCTCTGTCAGGACAGGCGCCTTCCACTTGAGGAGCGCACACTGTGTCCGATCTTGATCAGGTCACGCTCAACGCCGGCGACAAGTCGGTTGTTCTGCCTGTAGTCAAACCCGTTCTGGGTAATGACTGTGTCGATATCTCGAAGCTGACCAAAGAAACCGGTCTCTTCACCTACGACTCCGGTTACACCGCCACCGCCAGCTGCAAGTCGGCCATCACGTATATCGATGGTGACAATGGTGTGCTGCTGTATCGCGGTTATCCGATTGAACAGCTGGCCGAGAAGTCCAGCTTTGTTGAAGTCGCCTACCTGCTGATCAACGGCGAGCGCCCGAATGCCGAGCAGCTGAAGGCCTTCGAAGCCGAGCTGAGTGCGGAAGCTGGCGTTGATGCTTCGATCAACACGCTGATCGGCAGCTTTGCCAAGGACGCCCATCCGATGGCGATCCTGGCTGCCTCGATCGCGCAGCTGTCGGCGATCTACCACGACTCGCTGGATCTGTCCGATGCCGAGCAGCGCCGTCAGGCCGCGGTGCGCCTGATCGCCAAGGTGCCGACGCTGTCGGCGCTGATCTATCGTCATGGCAACGGTCTGCCGGCCAACACGCCGGACACCTCGCTGGATTACGTCAGCCGCTTCCTGAAGCAGACCTTCGAGTCGGCCGATGGCAAGTACGACCTGAACAAGGACGTGGTAAAGGCGCTGGACCTGCTGTTCATCCTGCATGCCGACCATGAGCAGAACGCCTCGACCTCGACCGTGCGTCTGGTCGGTTCCACCGGCGCCAACCCGTACGCCTCGGTCGCCGCTGGCGTCACCGCGCTGTGGGGCCCAGCACATGGCGGCGCCAACGAAGCGGTGCTGAAGATGCTGGAAGAGATCGGTTCGGCCGACAACGTCGAGTCCGCCGTGCTCAAGGCCAAGGACAAGACCTCGGGCTTCCGCCTGATGGGCTTCGGTCACCGCGTCTACAAGAACTTCGACCCGCGCGCCAAGGTCATCGGTGAGATGACCAAGCAGGTGCTGGGCCAGCTGGGCGTGCAGGATCCGCTGCTGGACGTGGCCGTCAAGCTGGAGCAGGCCGCGCTGCAGGACGACTATTTCGTCGCCCGCAAGCTGTACCCGAACGTCGATTTCTACAGCGGCATCATCTACAAGGCGCTGCAGATTCCGACCGAGATGTTCACTGTGATGTTCGCCCTGGGCCGCACCGCTGGTTGGGTCTCGCATTGGCTGGAACAGCAGGTCGATCCGGAAATGAAGATCGGCCGTCCGCGCCAGGTCTACACCGGTCACGCCGTGCGCGACTACGAATAATGCTGACGGCGCAGCGATGCGCCGCCATCATCATCGCGAAAAGCCCCGCTCCGGCGGGGCTTTTTCGTTGCCCGGATATCCCCACAGGCTGTGCGAGGGTGATTGTGCAAGTTGTGGATAAGGCTGCGCAGGCCATGTGCTGCAAGGTTCTGCCAGGCGCGATGAAAATTTGACCAGTGCCGGATCTGCCGGCTACCCACACGAAGAGCCTGCCTGGAGGCGTTGCGGTGATCCGGCCTATTCCGCGAGCAGCTGCCGCAGCTGGGCCAGCGTGGCCCGTGGCAATGGTTTGCCATCGTCGGCGGAGGCCGGGGGGTGGCGCAGCGCATCCTCGGGCAGCACCACCAGCTCGAAGGCGATGCCATCGGCGGTGAATTCCCAGCCGGGATAGTGTCGTCGTCCAGTCTGTCCGGCCAGCTGCAGTGACCAGGTTCTGGCCTCGGCGGGAATGTGTTGATCGTGCAGGAAATGCTGGACGGCTTCGGTGTCGTCGCTGTGCAGGTGCAGGATGACGGGGCTGTTGTCGCCGGCCACGCCGGTCAGCACCGCGCCGCTCAGGCGTGGCCGGAAGGCGTGGAGAAACTGCATCGCCTGCAATGCCGATTCCCTGCGCTGGCGTAACGCGCCGGGCTGCGTGGTGCTGCCAAACAGCCGCTGATGCTCGCGTACTGCCTGCTCGACATCGGCCAGACGTGGCAGCAGCGTCTCGTCGTGGATGCCAAGCCGCTCGGCGGCCTTGCGCCGGGCCTGCTCGAAGTCATGGATGCCGCTTTCAGTGATCAGGCGAGCGGCCTCCTGGGCGATCCGCACACGGTTGCGGACGGTGTGCAGGGGCCTGCGCTGCGGCCGGTTCTTCATCAACGGACAGTCCCATGGGCGACGGACTGCCTGATTGTAGGCGCTCGGGGCGGCGGAGAGCTCCACCGCCCCGGACAGGGATCAGAAGATGTCGAACGCGGCGTCGTCGGCCTGCTGTTCCTGCTGGTCAAAGTCGAATTCCTGCATGCGATCCAGATCCTCGACCTTGATCCATTCGGTGGCGCCATTGAGCGTGGCTTCGACCATGCCCGATGGCGGGTCGTTCTTTGCGATCGGGGCGTCTTTCAGTGCCACGCGCATGTAGTCGATCCAGATCGGCAAGGCCGCGCGACCGCCGTACTCGCGATAGCCCAGTGAGCGGAAGTCGTCACGGCCCACCCACACGGTAGTGGCCAGCGGCCCGCCAAAACCGGAGAACCACGCGTCGCGATGGTCGTTGGTGGAGCCGGTCTTGCCGCCGACGTCCTCGCGACCCAGGACCTTGGCCGCGGTACCGGTGCCGCGCTGGACCACATCGCGCATCATCGAGTTGAGTTGATAGGCGGTGCGCTCATCAATGGCGCGCGGTGCGATGCGGGCATCGGGGTTGGCCGGCGCGGCAGGCGTGGTCGATTCCTGCTTGGCCGGATCGGACGTGGCAGCGACTGGCGCGGCTTCAGCACCGAAGTTGAAGCCATCGACCACTTGGCTTGCAGGTGTCGTGCTGGGGCCCGCGCCGCCGCAGCCGCGACAGGCTAATGCGGGATTTTCCTTGAAGATCACTGTGCCGTCGCGATCTTTAACCTCGTCGATGATCCAGGTGTCGATGCGCGAGCCGCCATTGGCGAATGCCGCATAGCCGCGCGCCACCGACAATGGCGTCAATGACGCGGTACCCAGTGACATCGACAGGTTCGGCGGCAGTTCGGCTTCCTGGAAGCCGAATTCGCTGATGTACTTGCGCGCGAAGTCCACGCCGATGCTGTCCAGCAGGCGCACCGAAACCAGGTTACGCGACTGCACGAGTGCTTCGCGCAGGCGCATCGGGCCGCGGAAACCGCCGCCATCGTTCTGGGGCTGCCACGTTTTGCCGCGGCGATCACGGAACACCACGGGCGCATCGAGCACGATCGAGGCCGGGTTGAAGCCCTTGTCGAACGCGGCCGCATAGATGAACGGCTTGAAGCTGGAGCCCGGCTGGCGGCGGGCCTGGGTGGCGCGATTGAACTTGTTGCCGGCGAAGCTGAAACCGCCGACAAGCGCGCGCAGCGCCCCGGAGTCGGCATCCAGTGAAACCAGCGCCGCCTGGCCGCGCGGAATCTGGTCGATCACCCATTCGCCTTCCTTCTCGCCTGCACGCACGCGAATGAGGTCGCCGCGGGTGGTCAGTTTGGCGGGTGTCTTGTTGGCCCAGCGCGTGGCCGAGGCCGGGAGCGTCAGCTCGGTACGGTCGGCCAGCACTACGCTCACCCCGCCATCGGCATGGGTGGCCGAGACGATGGCCGGCAGCAAGCCCGATTGCGCCGGAATCGCACTGATATGGCGGGCCAGCGCAGCGGCATCGTCGCTGGCGGCGACATCGAAATGCTGTTCCACGCCGTGCCAGCCATGGCGATGGTCGTAGACGCGAAGGCCATTGGCCACCGCCTGGTTGGCGGCTTCCTGCAACTCGCCATTGATGGTGGTGGTGACGTGGTAGCCCTTGTTGAGCACGTCGCCGCCGTATCGGGCGATCATCTCCTGACGGACGAGCTCGGCCACATACGGCGCGTAGACCTGCACTGGCGGCTCGTGCGGCGCGGCATGCATCGGCACGGCTTTGGCGGCATCGGCCTCGGCCTGGGTGATGAAGCCCAGTTCGGCCATGCGCTGCAGCACGTAGTTGTCGCGGCGCTGGCGGGCCCGTTCGGGATTGCTGATCGGATTGCCGCTTGAGGGGAATTTCGGAATGCCGGCCAGCGAGGCCATCTCGTCCAGGCTCAGCTGGTCCAGCTTCTTGCCGTAGTAGTACTCGGCGGCCGCGCCAATGCCATAGGCGCGGTTGCCGAAGAAGCTCTTGTTCAGATACAGCTCGAAGATCTCGTCCTTGCTCAACTCGTTCTCGATCTTCCGTGCCAGCAGAATCTCGGCCAGCTTGCGCGTATAGCTGTACTCGGAGCTCAGGAAGAACTGCCGCGCCACCTGCTGGGTGATCGTGGAGCCGCCCGGGACGCGCTTGGCGTCGGTCGTGGCCAGCAGCCACACCGCGCGGCCCACGCCTTTGTAGTCCACGCCGTCGTGCTGGTAGAAACGCGCATCCTCAGTGGCCAGAAAGGCCTGCTTCAGGCGCTCGGGCACGTCCTTCATCTGTACGGGATAGCGGCGCGTTTCGCCAAAAACCGCCATCAAACGACCATCGCTGGCGTATACGTACATCGGCTCCTGCAGCTCGACATCGCGCAGTGCCTGTACATCGGGCAATTTCGAGGAAACGACGTAATACAAGGCGCCTGCGGCAATCGCTCCCACCAGGGCGAGGGCGACAAAAAGGGCCAGCAGCCAGCGTAGCCAGCGGCGAAAACGTGGCATCTAGGGGAGTCCCGATTGCGGATTTCGTGGCCGCAGAGTATAGATTATGCAGGGGGACGGCTGGGGCCGCCTCCGGGGAGAAGTGGTTGGGGATCTGTTGGCTGATCTGTGGGGCACGTCGCCTTTCGTATCACTGCGGTTGCCAATTGCGAAAAATTCATTATTAATGCGCGGGCGCAACACTTGCGTCCAAGTGCCCGTCGGCAGGGGAGAAACCGTGGGGCTTATCCCAAAAAGTCAGCCGCCGCTTATCGGCGTTGACATCAGTTCGACTGCGGTAAAGCTGCTTCAGCTTGTCCGCAGCGGTAACCGTTTTCGTGTGGAACATTACGCCGTGGAACCACTCCCGCCGAACGCGGTCGTGGAAAAGAACATCGTCGAGGTCGAGGCGGTGGGCGAAGCCATCCGGCGCGCTGTAGCCCGCTCCGGAAGCAAGGCGAAGAACGCGGCCGCAGCGGTTGCCGGCTCCGCCGTGATCACCAAGGTGATCCCGATGCCGTCCGATCTGGACGAGTCGGATATGGAAGCCCAGGTGGAGCTGGAAGCGGTCAACTACATTCCGTACCCGATCGAGGAAGTGAACCTCGATTTTGAAGTGCTGGGTCCCGTGCCGAACAACCCCGAAATGGTCCAGGTGCTGCTGGCCGCTTCCCGATCCGAGAACGTGGAACTGCGTCAGTCCGCGCTGGAGCTGGGCGGATTGACGGCCAAGGTCATGGACGTGGAAGCATTCGCCATCGAGAACGCCTTCGCGCTTGTCGCCAGCGAGTTGCCGGTGGCCAGTGACGGGGTTGTGGCGCTGGTGGATATCGGTGCCACGATGACGACCCTGAACGTGCTTCGCGGCGGTCGCAGCCTCTACAGCCGCGAGCAGGTGTTCGGCGGCAAACAGCTCACCGACGAAGTCATGCGCCGCTATGGTCTCAGCTATGAAGAAGCGGGCCTGGCCAAGCGTCAGGGGGGGCTCCCGGACAGCTACGAAATTGAAGTGCTGGAGCCGTTCAAGGAAGCGACCGTGCAGCAGATCAGTCGTCTGTTGCAGTTCTTCTACGCCGGCAGCGAATTCAACCGCGTCGATCACATCGTGCTTGCAGGCGGCTGCGCCGCGCTTGCCGGGTTGCCGGCGCTGGTGGAAGAGCAGCTGGGCGTGGCCACCTCGGTTGCCAATCCGTTGTCGCAGATGACGCTGGGGCCGAAAGTGCAGGCCCATGCGCTGGCCCAGGATGCTCCGGCCCTGATGATCGCAACCGGCCTGGCCATGCGGGGGTTTGACTGATGGCACGGATAAATCTATTGCCATGGCGCGCTGAACGACGCAAACAGCGGCAGCGCGAATTCTATGGGATGTTGGGTTTTGCCGCGGTGGCGGGCGTGTTGCTGTCCCTGCTGTGCTGGTTCTACTACGACCGTCAGATCAGTGGCCAGAACGAGCGCAATGCGTTCCTTGAGGCCGAAATCGCCAAGGTCCAGGAGCAGAACAAGGAAATCGAGCGCCTTGACCGCCAGAAGGATCGCCTGCTTGCGCGCAAGAAGGTGATTGAAGAATTGCAGGGCAAGCGGTCGCAGATGGTGCATCTGTTCGACTCGCTGGTGCGGACCATCCCGGACGGGGTGGTGTTGACCGCGCTCAAACAGGAGGGCGACATCCTGACGCTCGAGGGGCGAACCCAATCCAACGCGCGGGTCAGTACCTACATGCGCAACCTGGAGAGCTCGGGCTGGATGACCAATCCGGAGCTGTCAATCATCGAGGCCAAAGCGCAGGAGGCCAACTCCGGCAGTGCGCTGGATATCAAGTCCTTGCCGTATGTGTTCATGCTGAAGGTGAAACTGCCCGCGCCTGGTGACAACCCCAATGCGCAGACAGATTCGGCTGCTCCGGTTGCCGATGCCGCCCCCGGGACTGTACTGGCTACTCCTGCTGCATCCGACACCGCGACATCGGCCCCGGCAGCTGCTGACGTGCCGGCTGCGGCGGCGCCGCAGAAGGAGGCAAAGTCATGAGCCAGAAGGTCAATCTCAAAGAGCTCGATTTCAACAACATCGGCAACTGGCCACAGAAGGCCAAGATGGTGTTTTGCGCACTGCTCACGCTGGTGATCCTGCTTCTGTCCTATCTGCTGGTGATCCGGGGCAAGGTGGAGGAGCTGGAGGGGCTGGAGAGCAAGGAGTCTACGCTCCGTACCCAGTTTGAAACCGAACAGAAAAAAGCGGTGAATCTGGAGCCCCTGAAACAGCAGCTGGCACAGATGGAGCAGGTGTTGCAGCAGATGCTGCGGCAGCTGCCCAGCAAGACCGAAATGCCGGACCTGATCATCGACGTTTCACAGACCGCCTTGTCCAGTGGCTTGAACAACGAATTGTTCCAGCCGGGCGCGGAGTCTCCCAAGGAGTTCTACGCCGAGAAGCCGATCGCACTGCGGCTGGTGGGCAGTTATCACCAGTTCGGTGCGTTTGTCAGTGGGGTGGCGTCCTTGCCTCGCGTGGTGATCCTGACGATGCATGACATCAATTTGAAGCCGAAGGATCCGAAGGTCGGAATCTCGGCGCGCAGCGGTGCCCTGGAACTTTCCGGTACGGTCAAGACCTATCGTTACCTCGACGATACCGAGCTCGAGGCGCAGGAGAAGGCAGCGGCCGAGCAGACCAAAAAGGGAGGAAAGTGATGCGCCAGTACCTTTCTTGCCGACTGCTGGGAGCCGTAGCGCTGGTGCTGGTTGTGGCTGGCTGCGCGCGCAGCGTGGTCAGCACACCGGGTGATGCTCCGAATCTGCAGAATTGGGTTGCCGATGTGCGCGCACGTCCGGCTGAGCCGTTGGATCCATTGCCGGTAATGCAGCAGTTCGAGACGTTCGAGTATGCGGCCCAGGGGCTGCGCGATCCCTTCACCGACGCATGGGTGAATCCGGAAGGCGGCAGCTCGCTGCGCCCGGACCCGGATCGTCGCAAAGAACCGTTGGAAGCTTTCCCGCTCGACAGTCTGGATATGGTCGGGACGATCGGTCGGGGAGCTGGAGCAGTTGCGCTGGTGATGGGGCCAGACAAGGTGACCTACCGCGTGCGTCCAGGCATCTATATGGGCCAGAGCGATGGCCGGGTGACCAGCGTCCGCGAAGATGGCATTGAACTGATTGAACTTGTGCCGGATGGTGCGGGGGGCTGGCTGGAACGTCCGGCCTCGCTCGCGCTTGATGATCGATGATTGACTAGGGGATAGCACGATGACTTTTTCAAAAGCCCTGAGCCTGCGTCCCGTCCGGCGCCAAGCGATGGCTAATGCCCGCGCTCTGGGAGTGGCGCTGGTGTTGGCTTGCGGCTCGACAACGATGGCGTTTGCCATGCCCGCCACCGCTACGATTGCGGCCAAACCCGCCGCGGCAACCGTGGCGGTGACGAAGATCGACTTCAAACGCGGAGACGACGGCGCAGGCCGGTTGATTCTCCAGTTCGATGGTCAGGGGGCGAGCCCGGATCTGCGCAATCAAGGCACCAATGTGGTGATCGACGTGGGTAATGCGACGCTGCCGGCCGAGTTGCAGCGTCCGTTGAACGTGATGGATTTCGCTACGCCGGTTCAGCGCATCGACGCGAAGCCGTCCGGAACCGGCGCGCAGCTGGTACTCAGCACCGGCGCGCCATTCGACTCGCTCGCCTACCAGACCGGCAACGAGTATGTGGTGGAGATTTCTCCGCGCCAGGCGGAAGTGGCGACCGGTGCGGTAACCGCCAAGACGGTCGCCCAGGCCGCGGCGACGGTTGCTGCGCGTGGTTACAGCGGGCGGCCGGTGACCTTCAATTTCCAGGACGTGCCAGTCCGCACCGTCCTGCAGTTGATCGCGGAGGAGTCCAACCTGAACGTCGTCGCCTCGGACACCGTCTAGGGCAATGTAACGCTGCGTCTGGTCAACGTGCCGTGGGATCAGGCGCTGGATATCGTGCTGCGTGCCAAGGGGCTGGACAAGCGCCGTGAGGGTGGCGTCATATGGGTTGCCCCGCAGCCGGAGTTGGCGAAGTTTGAGCAGGACAAGGAAGACGCGCGTATCGCGATTGACAATCGCGTGGACCTTGTGACCGACTACATTCAGATCAATTACCACAGCGCGGAAGCCATTTTCAAAGCCTTGACTGAGGCAAAGGGAATCGGCAACAGCGGTAATGGCGGCAGCAGCGGTGGCAGCGGCAACAGCGATAAGCAGGAAAACGGATTCCTGTCTCCGCGAGGGATGATTGTCGCGGACGAGCGTACCAATACGCTGATGGTCAGCGATATTCCGAAGAAAATCGCTCAAATGCGCGATTTGATCAAAGTTATCGATCGTCCGGTCGACCAGGTGTTGATTGAAGGACGCATCGTTATCACGACGGATACGTTTGCCCGTAACCTTGGTGCGAAGTTTGGTGTACAGGGACGTCGCATCGGTGATCGCACTCAGGCCATCAGCGGCTCTTTGGCGGGTAACTCGTCGATCATCAACGACGGGCTTGTCACCAATGAAGGGTTGAACGTCAACCTGCCGGCGAACACCTATACCAAGAGTCCGGTGGGTGCTTTGGCCTATACATTGCTTGGCGCCAACTTTTCGTTGGATGTCGAGTTGTCCGCGATGCAGGAGGAGGGGCGCGGTGAGGTTGTTTCCAATCCCCGTATCGTCACCGCCAACCAGCGCGAGGGCGTGATCAAGCAGGGTAAGGAAATTGGTTATGTGACGATTTCAGGCGGTGGTGGCCTGGGTGGCGCACCGACGGCGAATGTCCAGTTCAAGGAAGTCCTGTTGGAGCTGAAAGTCACCCCGACCATCACCCAGGACAATCGCGTTTTTCTTAACATGAATGTGAAGAAGGACGAGTTTGATACGTTCCTGGAGGTCACCGACTACGGTACCGTGCCAATCATCAATCGCCGCGAGATCAATACGGCAGTGCTGGTTGAAGATGGCCAGACGGTTGTGATCGGTGGTGTCTACGAGTTCACTGACCGCAGCAGCGTCAGCAAGGTGCCGTTCCTGGGGGACATCCCGTTCCTGGGCAATCTCTTCAAGAAACGCGGTCGCAACAAGGACAAGGCCGAGTTGCTGGTATTTGTGACGCCGAAGATCCTTCGCGTCGCAAAAGCCGCCAACTGAGTCCAGCGTGGGAACAGAAAGGGCCGCTTTTTAGCGGCCCTTTTTTGTTTGCGGCTGATGGGGAACCCTTTCACGGCAGATCGGTCAAAATGCGCCTATGAATCTACCTCCGCATCTTCCTGAGCCGGCCGTTGCACCCGCAATCAATGAAGGGCTGCAGCGGGAGTTCGCGTCCTTGCGTGACGCGCTTTCGAGCGAGATTGTCGGTCAGTCGGTGCTGGTGGAGCGGCTGTTGATCGCGTTGCTGGCCGACGGACATCTGCTGGTCGAGGGCGCACCGGGGTTGGCGAAGACCACCGCGATCCGCGCCCTGGCCTCGCGCATCGACGCCAGTTTCGCCCGTATCCAGTTCACCCCGGACCTGTTGCCGGCCGACCTCACCGGCACCGATATCTGGCGCTCGCAGGAAGGGCGGTTCGAGTTCCAGCCGGGCCCGGTGTTCCATCCGATCCTGCTGGCCGACGAGATCAACCGCGCGCCGGCCAAGGTGCAGTCCGCGCTGCTGGAGGCGATGGGCGAACGGCAGGTGACGGTCGGTCGCAACACCTATCCGCTGCCTTCCATCTTCCTGGTCATGGCGACGCAGAATCCGATCGAGCAGGAAGGAACCTTCCCGCTGCCCGAGGCGCAGCTGGACCGTTTCCTGATGCACGTGCGTATCGGCTACCCCGATGCGGGGGCGGAGGCGGAAATCCTGCGGCTTGCGCGCGAACGGGCCTTGCGCGAACTGGCACCGACAACACCGCCGCACGAAAAGCTCTCGCTGCAGAAGATCGAGCAGGCGCGCCGCGCGGTGCTGGAGCTGCATATGGCACCGCAGCTGGAGCGCTATCTCATTGAGCTGGTGCTGGCCTCACGCGATGCCAGCGGTTACGACCCGGTGCTGGCACGACGTATCGCCTGGGGGGCAAGTCCCCGTGGCTCGATCGCGCTGGAGCGCTGCGCCAGAGCCCGTGCGTGGTTGTGCGGGCGCGACTATGTCACGCCGGATGACGTGCGTGCGGTCGCGCCGGATGTGCTGCGTCACCGGGTGCTGCCCAGCTACGAAGCGGCTGCGGAGGGCTGGGACGGGGATCGGCTCGTCGCCGCCCTGATCGATCGCGTGCCGTTGCCCTGAGTACCTGACGATGGCGGTTGATGCCGGGCATGAAACTCTATTGCCGCGCGCCACGGCGATCCCCGCCACCGCAGGAGTGGTGGCATGAGGCCGGTGCAGCCGCAGGTGATGCCGGCCGCGTCGCCCACTTCCAGCGAGGGTGTCGTGCCAACGCTGGCGGAGTTGATCGCGCTGCGTGGCACTGCGGTTCGCGGACGTAGCCGGCGGCGCGGGCGTCAGGGGGTTTCCGGTCAGGCCGCTTCGGCAATGCGCGGTCGCGGCATGGAGTACGCCGAGTCGCGCGAATATGTGGCCGGCGACGATGCCCGGCATATCGACTGGAAGCTCAGTGCGCGCACCAACGCCACCCAGACCAAGACGTTCCAGACCGAGCGCGAGCGTGTCACCTTGATCGTGGCCGATACCTCGGCCGCGTTGTATTTCGGCACCCGCGTGCGCTTCAAATCGGTGCAGGCCGCGCGTGCCGGTGCGGTGGCGGTGTGGGCGGCGTTGCGCGAGGGTGACCGCCTGGCGGCGCTGCGCGGCACCCGCGAAGAGTCGCCGGTGCCTCCGGCCGGCGGCACACGGGGAGCGCTGCGGGTGCTGGATGCGCTGGTGCGCTGGTATCGCGAACCGCCAGCGGCCGATGCCGGGTTGCCGACCGCGCTGGAGCAAGCCGGACGGCTGGCGCATCCCGGAGCCCGGGTGGTGGTGATGGCCGATCCGGCCAGTGCGCTGGCCGTCCCGGCCGCCATCTGGTCGGCGTTGTCGATGCATGTGGATGTACACCTGATCCTGCTGGTGGATCCCCTGGAACTGGCGCCCTCCGCATGTGTGCTGCCGCTGGCTACCCCGGACGGTCGCCTGGAGCTTGACCTGGCATCGGCGTCCACTCGCGAGGCATGGCATGCGGCTTTCATCGCACCGGTCGAAACCCTGTGCCGGATGCTGCCGGGGCGACGCGTGCGGGTACAGGTACTGTCCAGTGATGCACCCAGTGACGCGTGGTTGAACGGTGGATCGGGCGGAGCGCAGAGATGACGCCCCTCCAGTTGCCGCTGCGTGATGTACATCTGCCTGCAGCGCCGGGCTGGTGGCCGTTGGCGCCCGGCGGGTGGCTGGTGCTGGGGTGTCTGGCGCTGGTAGTGCTGGCCGGCGGCGCATGGTGGTCCCGGCGCAGGCGTCGGCGGCGGAATTGGACACTGCTGTTCGATCGCCAGATAGGCGCCGCAGGCCCCGGCGCCGCGCAGCTGGCGGCCGCCTCCGAACTGCTGCGGCGTGCGGCGGCGCGCATGCAACCCGAAGCGGCCTGTCTGCAGGATGAGGCGTGGCTGCGCTTTCTCGACGGAAGCGGCGGTGCCGACTTCACTGCCGGCGATGGCCGGTGGCTGCTGGATGGCGGATTTCGGCCGGCGGTCGATGAAGTGGCGGCCGCCCGTGCACTGGTGTTGGCGCGGCGCCGGTTTCTGGAACTGATGGCGGGGCATCGATGAACAGCCCGTACCTGTCCTGGTTGAGTGAAGCCTTGCCGGTATTCGCCTGGCCGTGGGTGTGGCTGGCATTGCCCTTGCCGTGGCTGATGCGCTGGTGGCCGCTGCGTGACGATCACACACCGGCGTTGCGCATGCCTTATGAAATGACGCGCTTCCAGGGGATGTTGGCCGCGCGCCGCCTGCCGGCGTTACGCGGGCTGCTGCTGTGGCTGGGCTGGCTGTGCCTGTGTGCCGCCGCCGCGCGCCCGCAGCAGCTGGGCGAGCCGATCGAGCCACCGCGCCAGGCGCGGCAGATGATGCTGGCGGTGGACCTGTCCGGCAGCATGAGCGAACCGGATATGCAGCTGGGCGGGCGTGTGGTCGAACGGCTGACGGCCGCCAAGGCGGTGCTGGCGGATTTTCTCGAGCGGCGCGAGGGCGATCGCATCGGTCTGCTGGTGTTCGGCCAGCGCGCCTATGCGCTTACGCCGCTGACCAGTGATCGCGCCAGCGTGCGCGAGCAGCTGCGGGACAGTGTGGTGGGGCTGGCCGGGCGCGAGACCGCACTGGGCGATGCCATCGCGCTGTCGGTGAAGCGTCTGCGTGAGCAGCCCGATGGGCAGCGGGTGCTGATCCTGCTGACCGATGGCGTCAACACCGCCGGCGTGCTGGAGCCGCTCAAAGCGGCCGAGCTGGCCAAGGCCGAAGGCGTCCGCGTGCATACCATCGCGTTCGGGGGCAGTGGCGAGATCCGCATGTTCGGCATGAAGTTGCCCACCGGCGAAGACCCGATCGATGAGCAAACCCTGGCAACGATCGCCGAGCAGACCGGCGGGCGATTCTTCCGTGCGCGCAACACCGACGAACTGGCCGGCATCTATGCCGAGCTGGATCGATTGGAGCCGGTCGCCGCGAGCGGTCCGGTGGTGCGCCCAAAGATCGAGCGCTACCCGTTGCCGCTGGCGCTGGCGCTGCTGTTCGCAGTGTTGGGGCTGGTATGGCCAGGGCGACGCCTATGAGTGTGCTGGATCTCTGGAACAGCCTGCATTTTCTGCGCCCGCAGTGGCTGTGGGCGCTGCTGTTGCTGCCTGCAGCCGTGCTGGTCGGCTGGTACCGGCGGCGACGTCGCAGCCGCTGGCAGAGCGCGGTGGATCCGCACCTGCTGCCCCACCTGTTGCAACAGGGGCTCGGCAGCGGAATCGGCGGCGTCTTGGCGCTGCTTGCCGGTCTGTTGCTGGCGGTTGTCGCGCTGGCCGGACCGAGCTGGCGCCAGCTGGAGCAACCCTTGTGGGAGGCGAAGACCCCCCTGGTGATCGCCCTGGATCTTTCCAGCAGCACCGGCGCAACCGATCTGCCGCCATCGCGCCTGCTGCAGGCACGCGCCAAGCTGGCGACCTTGCTGCGTGAGCGCAAAGGCGGCGAGGTGGCGCTGCTGGTGTATGCCGGCGAGCCGTTCACCGTCGCGCCGCTGACCGCCGATGCGGCCAACGTGGCGTTGTTTGTGGACGCGCTGGCGCCGGAGGTGATGCCGGTGGACGGGCAGAACGCGGGCGGCGCGATCGACTGGGCGGTGGGATTGCTGCAACAGGCGCAGGCGCGCCACGGGGACATTCTGCTGCTGACCGGCGCGGCCGACGCCGGATCACGTGCCGCGGCGGTGCGGGCTGTGGCGGCCGGCTACCGGGTTTCGGTGCTGGGGCTGGGCACGGTGAAAGGCGCGGCCTATCGTGACCGGCGCGGACAGATCGTTCAGACCCATCTGGATGCCCCGGCGCTGCAGGCGCTGGCCAGCGCTGGCGCGGGTCGCTACCTGCAGTTGACGGCGAGCGATGCGGATCTGCAGGCACTGGGCGTGCTGGAGCCGCGCCTGCATGGCGGCGACAGCCCGAAAGAGAAGACCGGCAAGATCTGGCAGGACGAAGGTTATTGGCTGCTGCTGCCGCTGATGCTGCTGGCGTTGCTCGCCTTCCGGCGCGTCGGTGGGATCTCGGCGCTGTTGCTGTGCGTGCTGCTGCCGCTCGCGCTGCCGGCACAGGCGGCGGAGTCGAACTGGTGGCAGCGGGCCGACCAGCGGGATCACCAGCGTCTTGCCGAGGGCGTGGATGCCTACCGCAAGGGCGATTTTGCCGGAGCGCAACGCCATTTCGAAGGCATCGCTACGGATCAGGGCTGGTACAACCTCGGCAATGCGCTGGCGCGCCAGGGCAAGTACGACGAAGCCATCCAGGCCTATGACCGCGCTTTGAAACAGCAGCCGGGGATGCCTGATGCGCTGGCCAATCGCGCCGCGGTCGATGCCGCACGCAAGCGCAAGTCGCAACAGGGCCAGCAAGGCCCACAGGGGCAGCAGGACCAGAAGGGCGACCAGGGCAAGCCGGAATCTTCACCTCCGCAAGCCGGCAAGGACGGTCAGCCGCAGAACGACGGGACGCCTTCATCGCCGTCGGCGCAGGGCAAGGACAGTGCTGCGGCACCTTCCCAGTCCCCGCAGCCCGGCGGTCAGGCGCAACCCACGCCTGAGCAGACACCACCGCAGGGTGAAGATGCGGGCAAGCAGCAGGCCGCCGACCAGGCCCAGCGGGAGCGCATGCGCCAGGCGATGGGCCAGGGGCAGCAGGGCGAGGCAAATGGAAAACCGGCACGGCAAGGTCCGCCGATGACGGCCGAAGAGCGCGAGCGGCGCCAGGCGGTCGAGGCCTGGATGCAGCGTGTGCCGGATGAGCCGGGCAATCTGCTGAAAACCAAATTCCAGCTCGAGTACGAGCGGCGCAAGCGGGAAGGGCGATGAAGAGCCGGAAAACACGGGGGTGGCTGCTGTGGCCGCTGCTGGCGGTGTGGCTGCTGGGCAGCGGACTGGCGGTGGCCGAAACCCGCATGTGGCTGGACCGCGACAGCCTGGCCGAGGGTGAAAGCACCACCTTGCTGATCGAAACCGACCAGGCCGGGGTCAGTCCCGACTACACGCCGTTGCAGGCCGATTTCATCCTCAATGGGCAACGCAGCAGCCGGCAGTGGCAATTGGCCAACGGGCGACGGGTCCAGAAGTCGCTGTTCGAGGTATCGCTCACGCCACGCCATGCCGGTGTGCTGGCGGTGCCGGCGCTGCGGGTGGGCAGCGAGCGGAGTGGCCCGCTGCGGCTGGACGTCCGCGCGGTGGCGGCCCCACAGCGCGATGCCGACACCATGACTTTCGTGGAAACCGAGGTCGATGCCACCGGGCCCTACGTGCAGCAGAGCGTCGGCGTGGTGGTACGGCTGTATTTCGCCACCCAGCTGGCGTCGGGCGAGCTGGTGCTCGATACCCCGGCGGGCGCGTCGCTGCAGCGGATCGGCGAGGATCGCAGTTCCACGCGTGAGATCAATGGCCGCCGCTACAACGTGGTCGAGCGGCGCTATCTGCTGATCCCCGAGCGCAGTGGTCCGCTGTTGCTGGCCGGTGCGCGTTTCAGCGGTACCGGCGTGGGCGGTTTCTTCGATGATTTTTTCGGGCGCGACAGTGGCCGGCTCAGTGCCCGCGCACCGGACCAGACCCTGCAGGTGCGGGCGGTACCGGCCGCTGCGCCGCAGCCGTGGCTGCCGCTCAAGGAGCTGCGCCTGCGCTATGTGGCCGCGCCGCAGTCGGCACGGGTCGGCGAGGCGGTGAGCTTCGAGGTGGAGGCCATCGCGACCGGCGCCACCAGGGCGCAGTTCCCCGAACTGCCGGTGCCTTCGCTGGGCGATACGGCGCAGGTGTTTGCCGAGCCGCCGCAGTATGACGAGACCTTCAGCGGCAGCAGCCCGCAGCTGAAGCTCACCCGGCGCTATTCGATCGTGCCGCAGCAGGCGGGCGTGCTGTCGCTCAACGGCGTGCAGATGGCCTGGTGGGATGTGCAGGCCGTGCAGGCGCGCACCGCCTCGGTGCCGGATCTGCAGCTGCAGGTTGCCGCCGGCAGCCCGGGACTGGTGGCGCCACCGGTGGTGCAGCCGCCGGCCGTGTCCGCGTCGCAGGACACGGCCGTGGTGACAGCGCCGCCGCCGGCCGAAAACCGTTGGCTGTGGCGCGGACTGGCGGCCGGTTTCGCGCTGCTGTGGCTGTTGACGCTGGTGTGGGCGCTGCTGCGCAAACGCCCGCTTGCACCGCCGGAAACCGCCGCCGCGCTGTCGTCGCCGGCGCCTGGCACACGCTACAGCCAAGCCGATCTGCGCCGTGCGCTCGATGCTGGCGGGCTGGAAGAAGTGGTCCATATCCTGCTCGCCATGGCCGGGGTCGACAGCCTGGATGCGTTGCTGGCCGAACTGGAGGATGCCGACCAGCGGCAGGCGCTGGAGCGTATGCAACGGGCGCGCTGGGCAGGCCAGGGCGATATCGTCCTGGCACGGGCGCGGCTGCGCGAGGTGTTCCGGCAGGGGCCGCGCTGGCGGGTGCGGGAGGTGGCGGAGAAGCCGCT
Source organism: Stenotrophomonas pictorum JCM 9942 (assembly GCF_001431585.1). Taxonomy (NCBI): domain Bacteria; kingdom Pseudomonadati; phylum Pseudomonadota; class Gammaproteobacteria; order Lysobacterales; family Lysobacteraceae; genus Stenotrophomonas; species Stenotrophomonas pictorum. The sequence goes on from NZ_LLXS01000005.1 coordinate 182,056, forward strand.
GCTCGACCCTCTTTACCCGCAGACGCGCGGAAAAAGGCAGCCGTAGGCCTCTGCTAAGCTGCCCCCTTCATCGGAGAGACATATACCTATGGTCAATGCAGCAAAGACCCCCGCCAGCATGCCGTTCCACTGGAAGATCGGGATCGGCTTCGGTATCGGTCTGCTGCTTGGCCTGCTTGTGCACATGCTGAGTCCCGGGGCGTCCTGGGTGCATCTGGTCACCAGCTACCTGACCACGCCGGTTTCGGGGCTGTTCCTCAACCTGATCTTCATGCTCATCGTGCCGCTGATCTTCTCGGCGCTGGTGATGGGCGTGTCGGAGATGGGCGATATCCGCGCGCTGGGGCGCATCGGCTGGAAGTCGCTGGCCTACACCATCGTGCTGTCCGGCGTGGCGGTGCTGATCGGTCTGGTGCTGGTCAATGTGCTCAAGCCCGGTGCCGGCGTGGACCCGGCAGTGGCCGCACAGCTGCTGGCCGAGAACGCCGAGCGCAGCAGGGAGATCGTGGCCGGGGTCGGCGCCCAGCCCAAGGGCCTGGAAATGCTGCTGTCCATTGTCCCCAACAACGTGCTGGCTGCTGCCGCCGACAACGGCAAGATCCTGTCGCTGATGTTCTTCGCCTTGATGCTGGGCATCGGCATGGTGCTCTCGCCGGCGGAAAAAGTGGCCACGCTGCGCAAGGCGATCGAGGGTCTGTTCGAGATCTCGATGACCCTGATCAATCTGGTCATCCGCCTGGCGCCGTATGCGGTGGCCTGTTTCATGTTCAACCTGGCCGCGATCTTCGGCTTCGGCCTGCTGGTCAAACTGGGCGCCTACGTCGGGGTGGTGGTGCTGGCGCTGGCGTTGCACATGTTCATCAGCTACGGCATCGCGGTGAAGCTGGCTGGCCGCTCGCCGCTGCAGTTCTTCCGGCAGACCCAGGAGGCCACCTTGATGGCGTTCTCCACCGCCTCGTCCAACGCGACCCTGCCAACGGCCATGCGCGTGGCCGACCAGATGGGTTTCCCGCGCAAGGTCTCGCGCTTCGTGCTGACCGTGGGTGCCACCGCCAACCAGAACGGCACCGCGCTGTTCGAGGGCGTCACGGTGATCTTCCTGGCCCAGTTCTTCGGCGTGGACCTGAGCATCGGCCAGCAGTTCATGGTGATGGTGGTCTGCATCCTGGGCGGTATCGGCACCGCCGGCGTGCCGTCGGGCTCGCTGCCGGTGGTGGCGCTGATTTGTGCCATGGTCGGCGTCAATCCGGTCGGCATCGGCCTGATCCTGGGCGTCAACCATTTCCTGGACATGTGCCGCACGGCGCTGAACGTGACCGGCGATCTGGCCCTGACCACGCTGGTGGCACGCGGCGAAAGCGACGAAACCGTCGGTCGCCACCACCCCCGCGACTGATCGGCGGCTGCCGCAGATATGAATGAACGGCCGCTCTGTGAAGGGCGGCCGTTCCACATTGTGAAACAAGCGGATTTCATCACTGACAGTGCCGGGTTCCGGCCTGACCGGCCGGGTGCTCTGTGGGACAATAGGCCGCCCGCAGCTCCGCGGGAGCCTCCCGACACGACGAACCATGACGCAGCCCACCCGCCGCCAGTTGGCGAACGCCATCCGTTTCCTCGCCGCCGATGCGGTCCAAGCCGCCAACTCCGGTCATCCCGGCATGCCGATGGGCATGGCCGACATCGCCGAAGTGCTGTGGAATGACTATCTGCGCCACAACCCGAACAATCCGAAGTGGTTCAACCGCGACCGCTTCGTCCTGTCCAACGGCCACGGCTCGATGCTGCAGTACGCACTGCTGCACCTGAGCGGCTACGACCTGCCGATCGAGCAGCTCAAGGCGTTCCGCCAGCTGGGCAGCAAGACCGCCGGTCACCCGGAACACCACGAAACCCCCGGCGTGGAAACCACCACCGGTCCACTGGGCCAGGGTCTGGCCAACGCGGTGGGTTTCGCACTGGCCGAGAAGCTGCTGGCACAGCGCTACAACCGGCCCGAATTCGAAATCGTCGACCACCGCACCTGGGTGTTCCTGGGCGACGGCTGCCTGATGGAGGGCGTTTCGCACGAAGCCGCCTCGCTGGCCGGCACCTGGGGCCTGGGCAAGCTGGTCTGCTTCTGGGATGACAACAACATCTCCATCGACGGTGAAGTGGAAGGCTGGTTCACCGACAACACGCCCGAGCGTTTCGAGGCCTATGGCTGGAACGTGGTGCGGGGCGTGGATGGGCACGATCCGGAAAGCATCAAGGCCGGTATCGATGCGGCGCTGTCGCAGGCCGACAAGCCGACCCTGATCTGCTGCAAGACCACCATCGGTTTTGGCTCGCCGAGCAAGGCCGGCAAGGAATCCAGCCACGGCGCACCGCTGGGCAAGGACGAGCTGGAAGCCACCCGCAAGGCGCTGGGCTGGGAATACGGTCCGTTCGAGATCCCCGAAGCGATCTACGCCGGCTGGCGTGCCGGCGGTACCGGCACCCTGCGCCAAGCCGAATGGGAACAGCAGTTCGACAAGTACGCCGCGCAGTTCCCGGCCCAGGCCGAAGAGCTGACCCGTCGTTCGCATGGCGAGCTGCCGGAAGATTTCATCGCCCAGGCCGATGCCTACATCGCCAAGGTGCAGGCCGAAGCGCCGAACATCGCCTCGCGCAAGGCCTCGCAGAACGCCATTGAAGCGTTCGCGCCGCTGCTGCCGGAAATCATCGGTGGTTCGGCCGATCTGGCCGGTTCCAACCTGACCCTGTGGAAGGCCAGCAAGACCGTGGTCGGCGAAGACCCCGATGCCAACTACGTGCACTACGGCGTGCGTGAGTTCGGCATGAGCGCCATCGCCAATGGCCTGGCCCTGCACGGCGGTTTCCTGCCGTTCGACGCCACCTTCCTGGTGTTCAGCGACTACGCCCGCAACGCGCTGCGCATGAGTGCGCTGATCCCGGCGCAGGTCATCCACGTGTTCACCCACGACTCGATCGGTCTGGGCGAAGACGGCCCGACCCACCAGCCGGTCGAGCACCTGGCCTCGCTGCGCTACATCCCCAACAACGATGTGTGGCGCCCGTGTGATGCGGCCGAATCGGCGGTCAGCTGGAAGGCGGCGATCACCCGCAAGGATGGCCCGAGCTGCCTGGTGTTCAGCCGCCAGAATCTGCCGGCCCAGGCGCGCAGCGCCGAGCAGGTCAAGCAGATCGAACGCGGCGGCTATGTGTTGGCCGACGCGGCCGGTACCCCGGATGTGATCCTGATCGGTACCGGTTCGGAAGTGGGTCTGGCGATGGCCGCCAAGGCCGAGCTGGACGCGGCCGGGATCAAGACCCGCGTGGTGTCGATGCCGTCCACCGACGTGTTCGACCGCCAGGACGCGGCCTACCGCGAATCGGTGCTGCCCAACGCCATCCGCGCCCGCGTGGCGGTGGAAGCCGGCGTCACGGGTTTCTGGCGTGCCTACGTCGGTCTGGACGGTGCGGTGATCGGCCTGGACAGCTTCGGTGCCTCGGCTCCGGCCGACCAGCTGTACAAGCACTTCGGCATCACCACCGAGGCGGTGGTCGCGGCGGCCAAGGCGCAGGTCGGCAAGTAATCGCCGCTGCGGTTTGAGCTATGTAAAAGGCCGGGAACTCCCCGGCCTTTTCTTGTTGTGGCGCCCCGGCGAGTGGCTTTGGCCGGGCGGCACTTGTCATGATGGGTGCTGCGGCAGCTCCGTCCAGGGCCGGCGATGGCCAGCGCGGGTGTGCCGCGCCTGGCTCAAAAGTGCCACTGCAGGCTCAGCACGCCGCGGTGCTCCCGGTTGCCGCTGGCGAACTGGCCGCTGTAGCCCAGGCCCAGGGTGGTGGACGGGGTAATCTGCAGATCGGCGCCCAGTTCGACTATCGCGGCATCGCGGGCCAACGGAACGCTGGCCACGGTAAACGCTTGGCCGCCCGCAAAGGCCAGGGTCCGGGATGCGCCCCGCTCACCAAACGCATGCTGCCAGCCGAGGGTTGCCTTCAGCAGACCCCTGGTTTGCCCGAGCACCACTTCGGTCTGTCCACGCAGGCCCAGGGCGCTGCTGCTCTGCGTGTCGTGCGTGCGTTGCCCGGTCAATGCCGCCGAGCCGCCCGCTTCGGTGAAGCCGGATGTACGCACTTCGCTCCAGCCCAGCCCGACAAACGGGGCGAGGGAGCTGCGCGGCGAAAGGGCAATGACGTAGCCCAGTTCGATGAACAGCTCGGTGGTGTGGCCGCCATAGCCGGCCGTGAGTCGCTGCGGCGCATCGGCCACGCGGGTATGACGACGGGTGTCGATGTTGTGCCGGGTGTGGATCGCGCCGCCCAGCAGAGCGAGCGGGCCGCTGCCGGCCTGGAACGACCTTCCGCCGAACAGCGCCCCGCTGTAACTGCGGATATCGGCCTCGGACTGACGGTCATCGATGTCGATATCCGCGTCGCTGTAGCCCAGTGCGCCGCCAATATGCCAGTCATCGCCGACGGCCCGGTCGCTGCCGAGGACCAGACCGTGGCGGTGTTGCACCAGCTCGGCGGCGTTGCCGTCACCGCGCACATGCAACAGGACAGCAGGCCAAACGTGCCTTGGGCGTTGCGCGCAGTATCGGGGCGGTGACCTGCCGCGTTCGGATCATGTACCGGGCAGTTGGCGAATGCTGGCGCGGTACAACCGGGCCGCAACCGGCCCATGCACGCAGTCATCAAGATGATGGTGGCCCGCGCAGTAACGCTATTTCACGAGGCCATCATGCGTGCGGCGTATCAATAGCCGCGCGCATTGGCATGGTGATGCCGCTTCCTTGTGATCGGGCGTGTTGCGTCTGCGGCATGCGATGTGCGGCTTTTTCTGCATGGCGCACCAGGATCCGATGATGAAGCGGAACCCATTGCTCGCGGGAATCGTTCTGGCAGGCTGCGTCCCGGCGGCCCACGGGCAGGATACGGTCCAGGGATTGAGGGCCGAGATCGAGCACGTACAGCGCACGCTCCAGGCCCTTAATGAGCGTCTGGCGGTACTGGAGGAAAACGACAGCCAACGCACGGCCTCACCGGAGCGCGAACAGGTGGTGCGGGCTCCCGCGCAACAGGTTGCAGACACCGGGACGGTGGAACGCAGCCCCCTGCCGATGCGCGAATCGGTTTCCGATCCGTCGGCGGCGGCATCCCGCTACGACAACGCGATGTCGCCCACCGAGCCGGAACTGGGCGGCTTCATTCCTATCCCAGGCACCCGGACCCTGTTCCGGCTGGGCGGCTATGCCAAGCTCGATGCGATTGCCGATGCGCGCAATGCCGGCGATGAGAACCAATTCGTGACTTCCACGATTCCCGTGGGCACCGATCGTCACGACACCTCCCGTTTCAATCTGCATGCGCGGCAGACGCGCTTCAGCTTTGAGGCGCGGCGCCCGACTACCAAGGGAAATCTCCGTTTCTATCTGGAGAACGATTTTTTCGGCAGCGCCGAGGGCTATGAATTCCGGCTGCGCCACGCCTACGGACAGCTGGGCAACACCTATGCGGGCTACGGCTATTCCAGTTTCATGGATGCCGACGCGTTGCCGGACACGCTGGACTTCGAGGGCCCGGGCGGCGCCGCGTACCTGCTGGTGGCCGGCGTGCACCACAGCTTCTCGCTGGGCAGGGGAAACACGCTGACGGTGGCGGCCGAAGATCCCGATGGCCAGCTGACCCCGGCGCGAGCGGACGCCAGCATCTCCAACCGCTTTCCCGATGTCAGCATCGCCGCACGGATGGAGCGCGACTGGGGTCATCTGCAGCTGGCGGCCCTGGGGCGCGGACTGGGCTATCGCCACGACAGCGGAAAGGATGACGTGTTCGGCGCTGGGCTGTCGTTCTCCGGTTCGCTGTCGTTGTCCGGGCAGGATCTGCTGCTGTTCGGCGCGGTGGCGGGCAGCGGTATCAGCCGCTATGTGGCCGACATCAGCGGCTCGGATCTGGATGGCGTTGTCGATGCGGACGGGCGTCTGCAGGTGCTTGGCGTGCATGGCGGCTATGTCGCCTACACGCACTACTGGTCCTCGCTGTGGCGATCGAACCTGGTCTACGGCGATCTGCGTCTGGAGCGTGATCCCGGACTTTCCAGCACCGCGTTCCGGCGCAGCCAGTACGGCGCCTTCAACCTGATCTGGAGCCCGGCGCCCTCGTGGATCATGGGCATGGAGCTGCTTTACGGGCGGTTGCAGCAGCAGGACGGCGCCCGCGCCGATGCGCTGCGGCTGCAGGGAAGCCTGCAATACAACTTCATCAAATAGAGCCACTTCCCCCTTGTTGCCTCGGCTGCGGGGCGACATCCACCCAGAAGGAGTGTCGTCATGGCAACAGGAAAGAAGATCGGTGTCGTCGGGGCCACCTTCCTGGTCGCCGGCAACATGATGGGGTCGGGCGTGTTCCTGCTTCCGTCCAGCCTGGCGAAGATCGGTACCGCCTCCATCTGGGGCTGGCTGGTGACCACGGCCGGTGCGCTGCTGCTGGCGTTCGTGTTCGCCAAGCTCGGCAAGATGGCACCGCAGGCCGGTGGCCCTTATGCCTATGCGCGTGACTGGTTCGGCCCGTACATGGGTTTCCAGACCAACACCATCTACTGGTTCGCCAACTGGATCGGCAATGTCGCCATCCCGATCGCGGCGGTGGGCTATTTCAGCTACTTCTTTCCGATCCTGTCCGATCCGGTGGTGCGCTGCATCGCGGTGCTGATCCTGGTGTGGGGGTTGAGCTACGCCAATGTCATCGGCCCGCAGTTCGTCACCCGGCTGCAGACCGTCACCACCAGCTTCGCGCTGGTTCCGATCCTGGGCATCGCGATCTTCGGCTGGTTCTTCTTCGACATGGAGATTTTCAAAGGCGCCTACAACGTCTCGGGAAAATCCAACTTCGGTGCTGTCTCCAGTGCCGCAGCACTGACGCTGTGGGCGTTCATCGGGGTGGAGTCCGCCTCGGTCACGGCCGGCGTGGTCGAGAATCCGGAGAAGAACGTGGCGCGGGCAACACTGGCCGGCGTATTTCTCGCCGCGGTCGCCTACATCGCCAGCTCCTCGGTGATCATGGGCATGGTTCCCAATGCCGAGCTGCAGACCTCCGATGCTCCGTTCGCCCTGGCTGCGGCCAAGGCGGTGGGTGGCTGGGGCGGCGGGGTGGTGAGCCTGTGCGCATTCCTCGGCGCGGCTGGCTCGCTGGGGGGCTGGATCCTGCTGACCGCGCAAAGTGCCAAGGCCGCGGCCGATGACGGCCTGTTCCCGTCCATCTTCCGGCGTACCAACGACCAGGATGTGCCGGTCAAGGGCATCCTCGTGGTCGCGCTGCTGATGACCAGTGCGGTGCTGCTGACCTCGACCTCGGAGACCGCATCGGCGCAGTTCGATGTCATCACCTCCGCGGCCGTGGTGCTGACGCTGCTGCCGTATATCTATTCCTGCGTGGCCTGCTATTTCGTGGTCGAGCGGTCGCACACCATCGTCCACACCGGCGCGTTCTGGACGCTGACCAGCGTGACCGTGGTGTATTGCCTGTGGGCGATCTACGGATCGGCGGGGAACATCGTCCAGTACGCCTTCCTGTTCGTGCTGTTCATCACCGTGTTCTATCCGTTCTTCAGCGAACAGCGCCGGCAGCAGCGCAACGAGATGCTGCCTCCGGCAGGCAAGTGACGTTCCTTCCCCGGCTTCATTTTCCCGATGCAGGAGACAATCATGTACTTCAAGTCGTTGGACTATCCCATCGTCGTCATCGATGACGATTACGAGTCGCCGCGGATTGGCGGGATCCTGATCCGGGAGCTGGTTGATGAACTGCGCAAGACGGACCAGCGCGTGCTGACAGGCTTGACCCTGGCCGATGCCCAGGCCGGCGCGAGAACCTATATCGCCGCATCGGCGGTGCTCATTTCCATCGACGGGACCGAAGATACGCCCGACCAGTTCCAGCGGCTGGAGACGTTCCTGCATGAACAGAGCGCGCGACGGAAGGGCCTGCCGGTGTTCCTCTATGGCGAACGGCGGACCATCGAGAAGGTGCCCAGCAAACTGCTCCGGCACATCCACGGTTACGTGTTCCTGTTCGAGGACACCAAGAATTTCATCGCCAGGCAGGTGATGCGCGCGGCCGAATCCTACATGGACAAGCTGCTGCCGCCGTTCTTCAAGGCGCTGATCCACCATGCGGCCGAGAGCAGCTATTCATGGCATACCCCGGGCCATGCCGGTGGCGTGGCCTTCACCAAGTCTCCCGTGGGCCGCGCGTTCCACCAGTTCTACGGTGAGAACACGTTGCGCAGCGATCTTTCCATCTCCGTGCCCGAGCTGGGATCGCTGCTGGACCATACCGGTCCGATCAAGGACGCCGAAGCCGAGGCGGCTCGGAACTTCGGCGCCGACCACACCTTCTTCGTCACCAATGGCACCTCGACCGCCAACAAGATCGTCTGGCATGGCACTGTGGCCCGCGGCGATATCGTGTTCGTCGATCGCAACTGCCACAAATCGTTGCTGCATTCGCTGGTGATGACCGGCGGCATTCCGGTGTATTTCCGTCCCAGCCGCAACGCGCACGGCATCATCGGTCCGATCGGTCTGGACCAGTTCGACAAGGCGAACATGGCGGCGGCGATCGATGCCAATCCCGTGGCCCGGGCCGCCTGGAAAAAGGGCATCAAGCCGCGTATCGCGGTGGTGACGAATTCCACCTATGACGGGCTGTGCTACAACGCCGAGCGCATCGCCCTGGCCATCGGCAGCACGGTGGAGTTCCTGCACTTCGACGAGGCCTGGTATGCCTATGCCGCCTTCCATCCGTTTTATGAGAACCACTACGGCATGGCCAAGGGAAAGGCGCGCGAGCAGGACGCGATCATCTTCACCACCCATTCCACGCACAAGCTGCTGGCCGCGTTCTCGCAGGCATCGATGATCCATGTGCGCAACTCGGCCAATCGCGATCTGGATGTGGCCAGGTTCAATGAATCTTTCATGATGCACACCAGTACCAGCCCGCACTACGGCATCATCGCCTCCTGCGATGTGGCGTCGCGGATGATGACCGGTTCGGCCGGCCAGTCGCTGGTGCAGGAGATGCACGATGAGGCCATCGCGTTCCGCCATGCGATGTTGCACGTGCAGCAGGATCTGGGCCATGACACGTGGTGGTTCAAGGTGTGGCAGCCCGCCGGGGTGGAACGCGCATTGGCGAAGGAGCAGGGCCCCGCGCCGGAGATCGCCGGGCGTTCGCAGTGGTATCTGCAGAAGGGCGAGCATTGGCATGGCTTCGAGGGGCTGGTCGACGACTATGTGCTGATCGATCCGATCAAGGTCACGCTGCTCACCCCGGGGCTGGCGATGGACGGCCATATGGAGCGGAACGGCATTCCTGCCGCGGTTCTCAGCCGGTTCCTGTGGACGCGCGGTATCACCGTGGAGAAGACCAACCTCTACTCGGTGCTGTTCCTGTTCTCGATGGGTGTGACCAAGGGCAAGTGGAGCACGCTGGTCACCGAGCTGATGGCCTTCAAGCAGCTCTATGACAGCAACGCCCCGTTGTCGCAGGCCCTGCCGACGCTGGCCGCGGCGTATCCGCACGCCTATGCGGGCTGGGGATTGCGGGACCTGTGCCAGGCCCTGCACACGTTCAATGCCGAGTTCGAAGTCGCCAGGGTGATGAAGGAGATGTACGTGGAACTCCCCGAGCCGGTGATGACACCGGCCGAGGCCTACGACCATCTGGTGCGGGGTGATATCGAGCGGGTGGATATCGAGGAGGTGAGCGGACGCGTGGCCGGCACCATGCTGGTTCCCTATCCCCCGGGCATCCCCACGATCATGCCCGGTGAGCGGTTTGGCCGGACCAATGATCCGATCATCCAGTCCCTGCGGATCGCCCGCGAGCAGAACGTCCGCTTCCCGGGATTCGAGTCCGATGTCCACGGCCTGATCATCGAGCGTGAAGGCGGCATCGCCACCTATAAAGTAGAAGTATTGAAGGGCTGAACCCGGCCAGCCCCGCCGTCATGGACGCCCATGGACACAAGCCAAGAGCAGCGCATTCTGAAATTGTCCATTGGCGTGACGGTCGGGGTCAGTGCCTCCGGCTTCTTCGGTGGCCTGCTCGCCGGCTCGCAGGCGGTGCTGTTCGATGGCGTCTACAGCCTGGTGGACGTGGCACTGACCCTGGTGGCGCTGTCGGTGCTGCGGCTGGTCGCGCGCGAGGGCAGCTCCCGTTTCCAGTACGGCTACTGGCACCTGGAGCCGATGGTCGAGGCGATGGGCGGGGCGATCCTGTCGCTGGCCTGCATCTACGCGCTGGCCAACGCGGTGATCGGCCTGACCACTGGCGGGCATGAGGTCAAGCTGGGCATCGCCCTGTTCTGGTCGGCGCTGCTGAGCGTGGTGAATCTGGTGATGTCCCTCTACGTCAGCGCCAAGGCCCGGCAGCTGCAGTCGGCCTTGCTGAGCCTGGATGCACGGGCCTGGTTCCTGAGCGGCATGATGAGCCTGGCGGTGCTGGGCGCATTCCTGCTCGCCACGCTGCTCAGTGGCGGTGACCGGCAGTGGCTGGTGCCGTACCTGGATTCGCTGGTGCTGGCCGGCATCTGCCTGGCGGTGTTGCCGCTGCCGTTGCACACGACCTGGAAGGCGATGCGCGAGGTGTTGCAGGTGGCGCCGCCGGAGCTGGATGGGCGGGTCAGGCAGGTGATGGAGGCCTTTGTCGCCGAGCATGGCTTCTCCGGCTTCAGCAGCCATGTGGCCAAGATGGGACGCATGCAGTTCGTCGAGATCCACATCCTCACCCGCCCGCAGTGGAGCTTCGGCTCGATCAGCGAAGTGGACCGGCTGCGCGACGAGATCGCCACCCGCCTGGGCGCCCGCGACGCCGGATTCTGGCTGACCATCGACTTCACCTCCGATCCGGGGTGGACCTAGCTTGGTGCCGGTGGCGTTGCGCTTGACAGGGATTTTGTTTACGCGTGTAATCGAAAAAAATTACAGGCGTAAACGATGGTCCAGATCAGTGAAGCCGAGGCGGTGGTGATGGAGGTGTTGTGGGGTCAGCATCCGTTGTCCGCCGAAGAAGTGATCGCGCGCCTTCCCGGCGGCAACGAATGGGCCGAGGCGACAGTCAAGACCCTGCTCAATCGTCTGCTCAACAAGGGCGCCATCGCCGCGCAGAAGGATGGCCGTCGTTATCTGTATTCGCCGCTGGTGCAACGCGACACCTGGGTGCTGGAGGAAAGCAGCAGCCTGATCGAACGCCTGTTCGAGGGACGTGTTGCGCCGCTGGTAGCGCATTTCAGCCAGCATCGGCGATTGAGCCGCGACGACGTTGCCGAGCTGCGCAAACTGCTGGAGGACCTCGACGATGAGCAGCGCTGATTTTCTGGCGGGATTGCTGGAAGGAGCCGTCGCCACCAGCGCGGCGATGGTAGTGGTACTGCTGTTGCGAGGGGCAGTTCGCAATTGGCTCGGTGCCAGTGCCGCGTATCTGATGTGGTTGATGGTGCCGGCAGCCTTGTTCGCGGTATGGCTGCCCGCGCCGCGATTGACGACGGTGCCAATGGCCGCGACCGACATGGCCGTGCAGGTGGGCCAGACCATTCCCGATGCCGCAGCGGCACTATCCGAAGGAGTGCCGGGCTGGTTGGCGCTGTGGCTGGCTGGTGCGCTGCTGATGGCGGTGTGGTTGCTGTGGCAGCAGCGTCACTTCATGCGTGGGCTGGGTTCGCTCACCCAACGCGACGATGGCCACTGGCAGGCGCAAACTGTCGCCGGGTTGCCGGCGATAGTCGGTGTGCTGAGGCCCCGGATTGTGGTGCCGGCCGACTTCGAGCAGCGTTACAACGCCGAGGAGCGCGAGCTGGTGATGCTGCATGAGCAGCTGCATCTGCGCCGTGGCGACCTCTGGGTGAATGCCGCCTTGGCACTGCTGCAATGCGTGTACTGGTTCAACCCGTTGCTCGGGCCAGCCGTGCGGCGGTGTCGGGAGGATCAGGAGCTTTCCTGCGATGAACGCGTCATCGCCCATACCGCAGGTGCACGTCGCAGTTATGGCAACGCCATGCTCAAGACCGGGCTGGCGCTGTCTCCGTTGCCGGTGGGGTGCCACTGGCAGAACCAGCATCCATTGAAGGAGCGTATTGCCATGTTGGAGCGTCCGGTACCGGGGAAGAAGCAGTGGTTGGCGATGGTGGTGTTGTCTGCAGGACTTTGCGGTGGCGTGGGCTACACCGCCTGGGCTGCACAGCCTGGAACGGCGGCGATGACTGAGGCCGGCGCCGTCTACGCAACGCGGGTACAGGCCGATGCCGATGGAACGCAGCAGCAGTTCGAACTGCATCAGCCAGTAGGCAAGCCGTTCGCTTTCACGCTGGAGTCGGCCAACGGGGTGAAATGGGATGCCGAGTTCACTGTGGTGCCTGCGGAGGCTGGAAAGCTGCACTTGCAGGGCACGCTGAAGGCCGATGGGGTGTTGGTGTCTTCGCCGGAACTGCTGGTGGCGGCAGGCAAGATGGCTGCTGTCGAAGTCACGACCCGTGGTGGCAGCTCGTTGCTGGCACTGAAGCTTCAAACCGACGAGGTTGGCGGCAGCTCGAAAGCCGCGTCGTCAGGAAAGATTTCGGTCGAGCCGGAAGCCGGAGAGAACGATCCGACGACCGATCGCATGACGCCACCGGTGTACCCCAAGGCTGCATTCGAGAACGGCGTCAGCGGCAAGGTGGTGCTGCGGATCGAGGTGGATGCGGAAGGGCAGCCCACAGATGTAAAGGTCGAAACCTCACAGCCGGAGGGAGTATTCGATACGGCCGCGGTGGAAGCCGCACGGCAGTGGAAATTCAACCCGGCGCAGAAAGATGGCCAGGCCGTTGCTGGCGCGGTGCGCGTACCGGTCTGGTTTGACCTGGATGAGAGCGCCACGCATACCGAAGAAAGCACGGGAGGCTGATTGTGCGGCTCATGACGGGGGCATTGGTGTTACTGCTGGCAGGCTGCGCCACGCGACCGGTGGCAGACGGGGAACTGGCCGGCAGCTACAACATCGGGCGGCAGCTGCTGGCACCCGAACAGAAGGGCGGTGCCGGAGCGATTGAGCCGTACGTGCTGGGCGCCACTGAAACGTTCCGTATGCCGGAGCCCCTGCAGGCGCCATCGCCCACCTTGCCGCCGGGCTATGAACGTCAGACCTTGCCACCCACCACGCTGTGCGTGCGGGTGATTGTGATGGCTGACGGGAGCGTCGAACGTGCGGAGTCGCTGCTTGAGCACACCCGCTGCAGGGCCGGTGCGGAGGCGGAACATGCCTCCTTGCTGCAGGCGGCACTGGATGCCACGGCGAGGTGGAGGTTCCACCCGGCGGCGATCTGCCGCTTCGCACCGGGCACGGGAGCGTTGGCGCCGGGCAACTGCGCCGGTGCTGCCGAGGTGGAGCCGGTACCGGTGACGCTGCTGTATGGCTTCACCTTCGAGGTGGCGCAGGGCCGGGTGCGTGTACGGAGAAGCAGCGATTTGAATTGATGGACGCCGTAAATGAAGAAGCCGCGGGCGGGAGCTCGCGGCTTCTTCAATATGATCGTTCAGATGACGTTCCAAAGGCGGCATCAATGCCCGTCGAGCAACGCATTCAACAACGCGGCCAGACGTTCACCAGCCAGACGGACCTGTGCCTCGGCAACCGGTCGCCAGGTCGCGGCATAGGCATCGCCGATCTTGCGACCGGGTGGATACAGTCCCGGGCGGGTGGCGATATGGCAGGTCTGCTCGGCCCACTGGCCGGCATCACGCTGCAGCTGCGGTGCGCTGACGCCGGTCGGCGCCGGCAGTGCCTGCAGGCGTTGCAGGAACTGGTCATCATTCAACTGCAGGGCGTAGAACATGCCGCTGTCCCACACCGAATGCAGGTTGGTGCCGCGATCATTGAACTGCAGCTGGTAGCTGTTGCCACCGCGGTCGTGGCCGTAGCCGGCGTGCATGGGCTGATGGATGTCGCCGACCAGATGCACGACGAACTTCAGCGCCTGCAGGCGTGCTGCATCGGGCAGCTTGTGGTTGGCCAGCAGGGCGCTCTGTTGCTTCAGCGCCTCCACCACGCAGTTGCCATCCGGGCAATGCCGGGCGGCCTGGTAGGCGCAGCCGTCTTCGGCCATGTTGACGTAGTGCCAGTTGGCCGAGCGCTTGCCCAGATCGGGATCGTTGGCGCGCAGTTCGTCGGCCCACGGGGCGATGGCGGCCAGCGAGGGAACCGGTTCGCCGGCAAGCAGGCGGTCCACTTCGGCCCGGGCGGTCGGGCTCAGGCCGGTTTCGGCGACCCGGCCGACCAGCCGGTGGCCCTGTGCACCCCAGGCATATGCATCGGAAACCACCATGGTGTTGGCAAGAAGGGCGAGGCTGGCGGTGGCCAGCAGGGTCGGGAGATTCTTCATGGCCCGATTCTAACGTCTGCGCGAGGTGGTGCTGTTGCCACATCTGGCGACGCTGGAACAACAACGCCCCGGCCAGGGCCGGGGCGTTGCGGTGATCCGGGAGGGGCAGGATCAGAACTTGAAGACGTAGGCCACGCCGTAGACCAGCGGATCGATCTTGGCGGTGCCCAGCTTGGCGCCATTGACCTTGACCTTGGTGTCGATGTCGGCCCAGCGCAGGTCCACGCGCAGTGCACCCTTGTCGCTGATGGCGTAGTCCAGGCCGGCATGGGCGGCCAGGCCCCAGGAATCCTCCAGTTTCAGCTTGGTGCCATCCAGTGCGCCCTTGCTGTCGGTGTCGAAGAACTTGGTGTAGTTCACGCCCAGGCCGACAAACGGGGTGACCTTGCTGCTGTTGGCGAAGTGGTACTGCAGCGAGACCACCGGCGGCAGATGCTTGGTCTCACCGACCTTGCCGACGCCATCGATGCTGACTTCATGCTTGAACGGCAGGGCGGCCAGCACCTCGATGCCCACGTTGTCGGCAACAAAGTATTCGAACGTGACGGTCGGCTTGATATCGCTGTCCACCTTGGTCGGCAGCGCGCCCAGGCCCAGCGCGGCACCGTTGAGGTCACCGGCGTCGGACGTGGGATCAACCGCGTGCACGCCGACGCCCAGCGTCCAATCGCCCTTGGACTGGGCCATGGCGGGCGCGGCGGCCAGGGCCATAGCCGCGGCGAGGCTGGAGAGCAGCAGGGCGGAGGTCTTGCGCATGTGTAATTCCATTGCTTGTTGGAGGTGGCGCCAGTGTCCGGATGCCGGCCGGGTAGCGCTTTGATCCTGATCAAACACGCGTTTGCACTCAGCTGGCGCTCATTTGCGGGGCACTGCTGCCGCACCGGAACCGGGACCGGCTACTGTTAGAATGACGGCCCCTTTCCACCCCCGCCGCAACGGGTTTGCGGCTGCAGGAGCTTGTGAACATGGCAATCAAGGTCGGCATCAACGGTTTCGGGCGCATCGGGCGCAATGTGCTGCGTTCGGCAGTGCTGAACTTCGGCGACGACATCGAGATCGTGGCCATCAACGATCTGCTGGAGCCGGACTATCTGGCCTACATGCTCAAGTACGATTCGGTGCACGGCCGCTTCAACGCGGATGTCGCCATCGAGGGTGGCCACCTGCTGGTCAACGGCAAGAAGATCCGCCTGACCCAGGAACGCGATCCGGCCAACCTGAAGTGGAACGAAGTGGACGTGGACGTGGTGATCGAATCCACCGGCCTGTTCCTGGACAAGGCCAGCGCGCAGAAGCACCTCGATGCCGGCGCCAAGAAGGTGCTGCTGTCGGCCCCGTCCAAGGACGACACGCCGATGTTCGTGTTCGGCGTCAACCACCAGACCTACGCCGGGCAGAGCATCATCTCCAACGCCTCGTGCACCACCAACTGCCTGGCCCCGCTGGCCAAGGTCATCAATGACAAGTGGGGCATCAAGCGCGGCCTGATGACCACCGTGCACGCCGCCACCGCCACCCAGAAGACCGTCGATGGTCCGTCCAACAAGGACTGGCGCGGCGGCCGCGGCATCCTGGAGAACATCATCCCGTCCTCCACCGGTGCGGCCAAGGCCGTGGGCGTGGTGATCCCGGAACTCAACAAGAAGCTGACCGGCATGAGCTTCCGCGTGCCCACCTCGGACGTGTCGGTGGTCGACCTGACCGTCGAGCTGGAGAAGGAAGCCACCTACGCCGAGATCTGCGCCGAAGTGAAGGCACAGAGCGAAGGCGCGCTGAAGGGCATCCTGGGTTACACCGAGGACAAGGTGGTGGCCACCGATTTCCGCGGCGAGACCCACACCTCGGTGTTCGATGCCGATGCCGGCATCGCGCTGGATACCACCTTCGTCAAGCTGGTGGCCTGGTACGACAACGAATGGGGCTACTCCAACAAGTGCCTGGAAATGGTGCGCGTGATCGCGGCCTGATCCGTACCGTGTTGGGCTGAGCAAAGGGCGCCTTCGGGCGCCCTTTGTTTTGGCTGCGCAACCGGAGCAGGCCGCGCGGAGCCCGGGCGGGAAAGCTGCCGGAGGTGGCGCAGGCCCGGCCGGCGAGGGTGGGGACTGCCCGGGTAGTCACCGGGCGGACTGGCCCGGGACCGGTCTTGTATGGATCTGGCGGCACACGCGCTCGCCACGCGCGCCGGCAGTTTCCGTTTGCGCCGCACCCGGATAAGGTGTGGCGGCCCTCCGTCGGGGGACAGGGACAGGAAATGGATGACACGCTGGTGGTCGTGGGGTTGTTGTTGCTGGCCGTGGCACTGCTGGTACCGGTGCTGCTGGTGATGGCGCTGGTCTCGGTGGCCTCGCTCAAGCGCCGGGTGGCGGTGCTGGAAGCTGCCCTCGCGCCGTCGCCGCAGGATGCGGCCGCCGCCGCGCGGCCTGCGTGGCGAGCGCCGGAAGCCGATGACCGGTCTGCCGGGGGCGCGCCGGTTCGGGACGAACCGCAGCCGCCTGGATCGCTGGCTGCGCCGCCGCCTTCCACCGTGATGCCGGTGACCCCCGCGCCGCCGCCGTTGCCGGAGCGGCCGGTTGCCGAGCACGTGCCGCCATCGCCGGCCACGGTTGCGCCGGCGCCGCGCCCGCGGCCGGAAGGGACGCCGCCGCCCGCGCCGAGTTTCATCGAGCGCGGCATCGAACACCTCAAGCGGTGGTTCACCACAGGCAACGTGCCGATCAAGGTCGGCATGCTGGTGATGCTGGCCGGTGTCGCGGCCCTGCTCAAATACGCCACGGACCAGGGCTGGTTCAGCCTGCCGGCCAGCGTGAAGCTGGCCGGCGTCAGCGCTGCGGCACTGGCCGGCCTGGTATTTGCGTGGCGCAAGCGCCAAAGCCATCCCAGCTTCGCCCTGGCGATGCAGGGCGGCATGATCGGCATCCTGCTGCTGGTGGTGTTCGCCGCCTGCAAGAACTACGGAATGATCGGCGTGGTCCCGGCCTTTGGGCTGAGCGTGGTGCTGATCGCGGGCCTGTCGGTGATGGCGGTGCTGCAGGAGTCGCGCACGCTGGCCCTCCTCGGAGTGCTGGCCGGCTTCATGGCGCCGATCTGGCTGTCCAGTGGCAGCGGCAACCACGTGGCGTTGTTCTCGTACTACGCGCTGCTCAATGCCGGTATCTTCGCCATCGCCTGGGTGCGGCCGTGGCGCATTCTCAACCTGCTGGGATTCGCCTTCACCTGGGGCATCGGCACGGTCTGGGGCGTGCTGGACTACGAGCCGGCCAAGTTCGCCAGCACCGAGCCGTTCCTGCTGCTGTTCTTCGGCTTCTACCTGCTGCTGCCGCTGCTGTACGCGCGCAAGGCGGCGACATCCGGTAACGCGCAGATCGATGGTTGCCTGTTGTTCGGCACACCGCTGGTCGCCTTCTCGCTGCAGGCCGGGTTGCTGCAGGGCGAGCGCATGCCGCTGGCGTTGTGCGCGCTGGGCGTGGCGCTGCTGTATGCGCTGCTGGCCCGCGCGCTGCTCAACCGCGACCGGCTGCAGATGCTGGCCCGTGGCTACGCCATCCTCGCGGTGGGCTTTGCCACGCTGGCGGTGCCGTTGGCGTTGTCGGCCGGCGCCACCGCTTCGGTATTCGCGCTGGAAGGCGCCGGGCTGGTCTGGCTCGGGCTGATGCAGGATCGGCGACTGGCGCGCTGGAGCGGCGTCGGTCTGCAGCTCGCCGCCGCAGCCGCCCTGATGCTGGGGACCAGCCGGGGCCATCACGTCGATACGCTGGCCATCGCCAATGCCGGCTTCATGGGGGCACTGCTGGTCGCGCTGGCCGGCTTCGCCACGGCCTGGTTGTATCGGGATGTGGGCAGGCGGCAGCTCGCCGCCGTGGCCTACGGATGGGGGCTGGCCTGGTGGCTGGGCAACCTCGCGCTGGAGATCGGCGACTTCGTCGAGCCCGGCAGCCGCTTGCATGCGGTGCTGCTGATGCTGGGGGTGACCGGCTGGCTGGCGGCCGAGGTGCAGCGGCGTGCGCCGGCTCTGGCGTTGTCACTGACCACGCTGGGCGGCCTGGTGCTGGCATTCCCGGTGGCGTTTGCCCAGCTGTCCGAATACGGCCAGCCGTTCGCCGGGCACGGGCTGTGGGCGTGGGCGCTGTTCGCCGCGCTGGGCGTGCGCAGCCTGCTGTGCCTGCGGGCCAGTAGCGGCGCGGTGGCAGGGCTGGCCCAGCTGGCGTGGTGGCTGCTATGGCCGACCGTGTTGTCGCTGCTGGCCTGGCACCTCGGAGGTCGCTTCGCGCTGGCCCAAGGCTGGGTCGGTCTGCTGCTGGCATTGCCCTGGCTGCTGTTGGCGGTGCTGTCGCTGCGGCGGTGGTCGTGGCTGGCGCAACCGCTGGGCGCGGCGTTTGATCGCTGGCGACCTGCGTTGCAGGCGGCGGTATTCGGTGTACTCGGCCTGTGGTGGTTGACCGCCCTGGTCAGCGCTGGCGATGCCGCGCCGTTGCCGTGGATCGTGGGATTCAATCCGCTGGAGCTGGCGCAGATCGCGGTGCTGGTGCTGGCGGCGATGCGTCTGTGGCAAGGGCACAAGCAACGCAGTGTGCCGGCGCAGCTGGTCGGCATGGCGCTGGCCGGGCTGGTGCTGGTCACGGTGATGACGCTGCGCGCGGTGCACCACTGGGGCGGTGAACCGTGGAATGAGCGTCTGCTGGGCGGCCAGCTGGCGCAGACCAGTCTGACCGTGGTGTGGAGCCTGCTGGGGGTGGTCGGCTGGGTCTCCGGTTCGCGCCGCGGGCAGTGGGGACTGTGGTTGGCCGGTGCCATCCTGATGGCGGTGGTGCTGATCAAGCTGCTGCTGATCGACCGCGACAACCTGGGCGATCTGCTCGGTATCGGCGCGTTCATCGCCTACGGCCTGTTGTGCACGCTGGTGGGTTGGCTGGCGCCGGCACCGCCGCGTCGCGCATCGGCAATCCCGAACAACGACGAGGACCCGTCCGCATGATCAAGCGTTTGCTGTGGCTGGCCCTGCTGCCGATGAGCGTGCAGGCCGCCGATGATTTCGCCGCCCAGTGGCCGTTGCGGTTGTCCCAGCCCGACGCCGGTGCTTACCGCGTGCCGCTGGAAGCTTCGGTGTATGCCGCCGCCTATTGGCGCGATCTGCGCGATGTGCGGGTGCTCGATGCCGACGGCAAGCCGGTGGCCAGTGCGGTCTACGCGGCGGCCACGCCGGTGTCCGGGCTGCCGCGCATGGTCGAGCTGCCGTGGTTCGCGTTGCCGGTGGCGGCGACCACCGCCGATGACGATCTGAGTGTGGTGGTGCAACGCGACAGCGGCGGCAAGCTGCTGTCGATCCGCAATTCGGTCGCGGCCGGCGGCAATGTCGGGGCGGCAGATCCGGTCTGGCTGGTGGATCTGGGCGAGGACGCCGGCAAGCTGCGCGCGCTGCATGTGGACTGGGCCGATCCCGGGGCGACACTGGATCTGGGCTATCGGCTGGAAGCCAGCGACGACCTGCGTGGCTGGCAGGTGCTCGACCCGCAGGTGCGTCTGGTGCAGCTGAACAACCAGGGCCGCGCACTGCGCAGCAATACTCTCAAGGTCGTCACGGATCTGCGCTACCTGCGGCTGGTGCCGCTGCAGCGCAGCGGTGCCCCGGCCTTGCGCGGTCTGCGCGGTGAACTGGTCGATGCGGTGGACAGCGGCGACTGGCAGTGGCTGGAACTCACGGCCGAGGCCGGCGGCAACGCCAAGGACGGTTACCTGTACCAGTTGCAAGGCCGGGTGCCGGTGCAGCGGCTGGATGTGCGGATGCCGGCCAACAGTGCCGTGAGCTGGAGTGTGTCCAGTCGCGATCCGGATCGGCCCGGTGTCGATGGCCGCACGCCGGACTGGCAGCGGCTGACCGCAGGCTGGAATACCTGGAGCCTGAGTGAGGGGGGCACCCAGCAGCGCTCGGCGCCGTTGGAAACCTCCGGCACCCTCACCGATCGCCAGTGGCGGTTGCAGGCCGAACCGGGCTCCCTCCCCGCCGGGGCGCCGCTGCTGCGTCTGGGATATCGGCCCGGCAGCGCGGTGTTCTTGGCGCAGGGACGTGCCCCCTACCTGCTGGTGGCCGGCAGTGCGAATGTGGCCGCCACGCATGCCGCCCTCGATCCGATGCTCGATGCCCTGCGCGCGCGTAATGGCAGGCAGTGGCAACCGGCCACGGCGATGCTGGGCGAGCGCGCCGTGCGTGCCGGCGATGCCGCATACCAGCCGGCCAAGCCGCCGCACGACTGGAAGAATCTGCTGCTGTGGGCGGTACTGGTGCTGGGTGCGCTGGCGGTCGCGGGGTTCGCGTTGAGCCTGGTGCGTGGCGGTGGCGAGCAAAAGAAACAGGATTGAGGGGGCGGGCCCTGTGCCGGCGGGGGCTGTGCGGCTTCAGCGGGCGTCGAAGTCCCGCTGCAACAGACCGTAGAAGGCGGTATCGCAAAGCTCGCCGTTCACCCGCCAGCGTTCGCGCAGCAGCCCCTCACGGACGAAGCCCAATCTCTCCAGCAACCGGCACGAGGCGGTATTGCGCGGATCGGCATCGGCCTCCACGCGGCGCAGCTGCAGCCCGTCAAACAGATGGCGAAGGATCAGGCGCAGCGCTTCGCTGGCCAGTCCGCGGCCCTGCCAGTCGCGGTGCAGGCTGTAGCCGATCTCGGCCCGGCCCTGATCCGGGTCGATCGCGAACACCGCGCTGCTGCCGATCAGCCGGTCGCTGCCGGCATCGGCAATCGCCCAGATGAGGATCTGCTGCTCGCGGCGCTGGCGCTTGATCTCGGCGATCTTGGCCTGAGCTTGTGCCAGCTCCGTCCAGGCCGGGTAGCTCCAGTAACGCATCACCACCGGATCGGAATGGATGGCGAACAGCGCCGGGGCATCGTCGGGGCGGACTTCGCGCAGCCGCAGCCGCGCGCTGTGCAGCTCCGGTTGGAACAGACGTGTCTGCATCGCAATGACCTCCAGTTTGCCCCGGTTGGCAGGGCGGGCGAAAATGCCGGACTACCCCACCTGCGGAGCAGATCCTGCCATGTCCATCGTTCGTATGACCGACCTCGACCTTTCCGGCAAGCGTGTATTGATCCGCCAGGATCTGAACGTGCCGATCGACGGGGACGGCAAGATCACCTCCGAACAGCGCATCACCGCCTCGCTGCCGACCCTGAAGCTGGCGCTGGAGAAGGGCGCCGCGGTGCTGGTGACCTCGCACCTGGGCCGCCCCAAGGAAGGCGTGTGGAGCGCCGCTGATTCGCTGGCGCCGGTGGCCAGGCGCCTGTCCGAACTGCTGGGCGTGGACGTGCCGCTGGTCAAGGACTGGGTGGACGGCGTGGACGTGGCCCCGGGCCAGATCGTGCTGCTGGAGAACTGCCGCATGAACGTCGGCGAGAAGGCCGACGATGAAGCCCTGTCGAAGAAATACGCCGCGCTGTGCGATGTGTTCGTGATGGACGCCTTTGGTACCGCGCACCGCGCCCAGGCCTCGACCCACGGCGTGATCCGTTTCGCCCCGGTTGCTGCCGGTGGCCCGCTGCTGATGGCCGAGCTGGACGCGCTGGACAAGGCGCTGGCCAACCCGGCGCGCCCGCTGCTGGCGATCGTGGCCGGCTCCAAGGTCTCGACCAAGCTGGAACTGCTGTCCAGCCTGGTCGGCAAGGTCGACCAGCTGATCGTCGGTGGCGGTATCGCCAACACCTTCATCGCGGCCGAAGGTCATGGCGTGGGCAAATCGCTGGTCGAGAACGACCTGCTTGATACCGCACGCAAGATCGACGCCGACGCCAAGGCGCGCGGCGCCGAGATTCCGCTGCCGACCGACGTGGTGGTGGCCCCGGCCTTCGCCGCCGACGCCCCGGCCACCATCAAGCCGGTGGCTGCGGTGGGCAGCGATGACATGATCCTGGATATCGGCTCGGCCACCGCCACGCAATACGCCGAGCTGATCGCCAAGGCCGGCACCGTGGTCTGGAACGGACCCGTAGGCGTGTTCGAGTTCGACGCGTTCGGCAAGGGCACCGAGGCGCTGGCGCGCGCCATCGCCAGTTCCAAGGCGTTCTCGATCGCCGGTGGCGGTGACACCCTGGCGGCGGTGGACAAGTACGGCATCGCCAAGGAAGTGAGCTACATCTCCACCGGCGGCGGTGCGTTCCTGGAGTTCCTGGAGGGCAAGACCCTGCCGGCCGTGGCCGCGCTGGAGGCCCGCGGATCGTGAGCCGCGATGTGCTGTTTTTCGATCTGGATGGCACCCTGATCGAATCGTCGGTGGGCATCACCCGTTGCGTGGCCTATGCGCTGGAGAAGATGGGCCAGCCGGTGCCGGCGGAGAACGAACTGCGGCGCTGGATCGGTCCGGCGCTGCGTACCAGCTTCGCGCCGGTGTTCGGGGATCGGCAGCAGGTCGAGCAGGCGGTGGAGCTGTACCGCGAGCGCTTCGACAGCGACGGCTGGAAGGAGCACGAGATCTATCCGGGCGTCGGCGAGGTGGTGCGTTCGTTGAAAGCCGCCGGCCACCGCCTGGCCGTGGTCACCGCCAAGAACGAGCCGCACGCGCAGCGGATCGTCGCGCATCTGCCGTTCGGTGACTGCTTCGAGGACGTGATCGGCGCTACCCCGTGTGGAACGCGCAGCCACAAGCCGGAGCTGGTGGCCGAGGCGCTGGGGCGGCTGTCACTGCAGCCGGCCGATTGCTGGATGATCGGCGACCGCCGCATGGATATCGAGGGCGCCCGCCACCATGGCATGCGCAACATCGGGGTGCTGTGGGGCTTTGGCGGGCGGCAGGAACTGGAGGCCGCCGGCGTCCACGCACTGGCCGCAGCTCCGGAGGATATTCCGCTGCTGCTGCAGGCCTGATGGAACGCAAAGCGCCGGCGCGAGCCGGCGTTTTGCTTGGTCGCTTGCGCACGGTGGGACGATTCGCTGAAAAAGAGGGATGAGGTGCGATGTCTTTGTTGTCCGGCCGGTGTCAGATGGATGTCTCGCGGGAAGGGGCTGATGGCCTGACGGGACTTCTGTCGTTTACACCTGACCGGCAAGGGTCAGGGCGGTGTCGCATACGGGCGTGGTCGAGGACGTGCGATGGCGTACGCACGCCGATGTCTGGCCAGGCTGTCTTTGCTGTCTGTGGGACATCGCGGGATTTGTCAGGCGACACTCGCCGCGACATCGTTGTCATAGCGCGAATATGCTAATTTCGATGGTCTTTCAGGGAGACTCCACACAATGATCGAACGCCAGCGCCGTACCAAGATCCTCGCCACCCTCGGGCCTGCAACCGACGCGCCGGGCGTGCTGGACGATCTGTTCCGCGCCGGCGTGAACGTGGTGCGTCTGAACTTCTCCCACGGTGATCCTTCCGGTCAGGCCAAGCGTGCCGCCGAAGTACGCGCCGCCGCGGCCCGCGTCGGTATGGAAGTGGGCATCCTGGCCGACCTGCCGGGCCCGAAGATCCGCATCGAGCGCTTTGCCGAGGGCAAGGTGCAGTTGAAGGCGGGTGACCGCTTCGACCTGATCGCCAGCGAAAATGCCGGGCCGGGCACGGCCAGCCAGGTGGGCGTCAGCTACCTGGGGCTGCCGCAGGACGTGGGTCCGGGTGACGTGCTGCTGCTGGACGACGGCCTGATGCAGCTGCAGGTGGTCGAGGTGCAGGGCGAGCGGATCATCAGCACCGTGCTCAACGACGGCGTGCTGTCCGACCGCAAGGGGCTGAACAAGCAGGGCGGCGGCCTGTCGCTGGGCGCGCTGACCGAGCGCGACAAGGAGCTGATTGGCATCGTCGCCAAGATCGGCGTGGACTTCATCGCCGTGTCGTTCTGCCGCAACGCGCAGGACATGAACGATGCGCGTGAAATCGCCCAGTCGCATGGCTGCTATGCCGCGCTGGTGTCCAAGATCGAGCGCACCGAGGCGATCGAGAACCTGGAGGAGATCGTCGAGGCCAGCGACGTGGTGATGGTGGCCCGTGGCGACCTCGGTGTGGAGATCGGCGATGCCGAACTGCCGGGCCTGCAGAAGAAGATCATCAAGGCCTCGCTGGCGCAGAACAAGGTGGTCATCACCGCCACGCAGATGCTGCAGTCGATGGTCGAAAGCCCGATCCCGACCCGCGCCGAGGTGCTGGACGTGGCCAACTCGGTGATCGACGGCACCGATGCGGTGATGCTGTCTGCCGAAACCGCGGCCGGTGCCTATCCGGTCAAGGCGGTCGAGGCGATGGCCCGCATCTGCCTGGGGGCCGAGCGCCAGTTCCAGACCGAAACCGACTTCAACGCCTCGCCGCGCAACCTGCAACGGGCCGACCAGGCCATCGCCATGGCCACGATGTTCCTGTCCCAGCACGTGGGCGTGCGCGCGATCGTGGCGATGACCGAATCCGGTGGTACCGCGCGGTTCCTGTCGCGTTTCCGCGCCAAGTCGCCGATCTTCGCGGTGACCCGCCACGATGGCGCGCGCCGGCAGATGGCGCTGATGCGCGATGTGTTCCCGATCAATTTCGACAGCCGCGGCCTGACTCCGCGCGAAGCCGCCCGCGGTGCAATCCGCCTGCTGGTCGAGGCCGGGCAGCTGCAGGCCGGTGACCGCGTGGTCTTCACCAGCGGCGAGCACATGGAAACCCTGGGCGCGACCAATACCCTGCGCCTGCTCGAAGTCGGTGCCGACGGCCGCGCCAGCGGCCTGGGCGACCTCTGACGTCATGCGTCACCGCTCCGGTCAGGAAGCTGATCGGAGCGGACAGGTTTTGTCCTGTCGGGACGGGACGAAACCCGCGCCAGACCCTGCGGGCGACCAGCCCGCAGGGCGGGCGGGCTATAATCGCGGTTTTCCCGCACTCCGTCACAGGTAAAGAGATGAGCATCGAACTGCTGGCTGAAACCGCCCAGGCCATGGTTGCCCCGGGCAAGGGCATCATCGCCATTGACGAATCCACTGGCACCATTGCCAAGCGTTTCGCCAGTGTCGGGATCGAGAACACGGAAGAGAACCGCCGTGCCTACCGCGAGCTGCTGCTGACCACGCCGAAGCTCAACGAGCACATCTCCGGCGCGATCCTGTACGACGAGACCATCCGCCAGTCGACCAAGGACGGCGTGCCGTTCGCCAAGTACATGGCCGACCACGGCATGATCCCGGGCATCAAGGTCGATACCGGCGCGCATCCGCTGGCCGGCTGCCCGGGCGAGATGGTCACCGAGGGCCTGGACGGCCTGCGCGCGCGGCTGCAGGAGTACTACAAGCTCGGTGCGCGTTTTGCCAAGTGGCGTGCGGTGATCAACATCGGCGAGAGCATCCCCTCGGGCACCTGCATCGAGGTCAACGCCCACGCGCTGGCCCGTTACGCCGCGCTGTGCCAGGAAGCCGGCCTGGTGCCGATGGTCGAGCCGGAAGTGATCATGGACGGCGACCACGACATCGAGACCTGCTACGAAGTCACCGAGGCCACCCTGCGCGCGCTGTTCGATGCGCTGTACCAGCAGAACGTGGTGCTGGAAGGCACCATCCTGAAGGCCTCGATGGTCATCTCCGGCAAGGGCTGCGACGAGCAGGCCGATGTCGAGGAAGTGGCCGAATCGACCGTGATGTGCCTGAAGTCGGTGGTGCCGGCGATCCTGCCGGGCATCGTGTTCCTGTCCGGCGGCCAGAGCGACGAGCAGTCCACCGCCCACCTCAATGCCATGAACCAGCTGGGCACCCTGCCGTGGCCGCTGAGCTTCTCCTACGGCCGTGCCATGCAGCAGGCCGCGCTGAAGTTGTGGGCCAAGGACATGAAGGGCAACTACGCCGCTGCGCAGAAGACCGTGTACGAGCGTGCGAAGGAAAACGGCCTGGCCGCACTGGGCAAGTGGGAAGGCTGACCGCCTCTTCCGTGTCCTGAAACAGCGAAACGCCGGCCCTGTGCCGGCGTTTTCGTTTTTCCTTCCCGGCTCCTGGCTCAGGTCGCGGCCGCCAGACCCTGCATCAATGCCGAGCTGCCCCCGCTGCTGTCGATCTGGCCGCTGCGGTTCAGGGCCTGCTGGTAGATCTTGAATGCCGCCGCGTTGTAGGCCACCAGGATGATGCGCAGCGGGCGGGTATGGCTCTTCCGCCAGGTCAGCGTTTCGGTCACCGCGATATCGGCGGCCTGGTGTAGCGGGTAGCCGTACACGCCACAGCTGATGGCCGGAAACGCGATCGATTGCAGCTCCATCCGTTCGGCCAGGCGCAGCGACTGCCAGTAGCAGTTGGCCAGCAGCGCGGCCTCATCATGGCGGCCGTCGCGCCATACCGGGCCCACGGTGTGGAACACATGCCGTGCCGGCAGCGCATGGCCGCCGGTGGCGCGGACCTCGCCGGTGGGGCAGCGGACGCCGGGGCGCAGCTCCGGCAGCTGGCAGCACTCGGCCAGCAGGCCGGGACCGGCGGCACGATGAATCGCCCCGTCCACACCACCACCGCCCAGCAGGGTTTCGTTGGCGGCGTTGACGATGGCGTCAACGTCCAGTTCGGTGATGTCGCCGTGCCAGATTTCGATGCTCATGGTCCCGATCTTCCACCGCCCTGTATGAGAGAAACGTGACGGGCGCCTGCGTGCACCCGCTGCCAGCGAAGCCTGGCGCTGGCGTGTCTCACAGCCTGCGATTGCAGGTACCGGAAAGCATGAAGGCCGCGGGTAGCGGCCTTCATGGACGATCACTGCTGGAATGCAAATTACGGCAGGCCGGCCAGCCAGTCGTCGTCCGAGCCCTCGTTGATATCGGCGAACAGCGGGGTGGAGAAGTAGCGCTCACCGGTGTCCGGCAGCATCGCCAGGATCACCGAGCCGGCGTCGGCGGAGGCGGCGATATCCAGCGCGCTGGCGACGGTGCCGCCGGCGGAGATGCCGACGAAGATGCCTTCCTCGGCGGCCAGCCGGCGTGCGGTCTCGATCGCACGGTCGTCCTGCACCGCCAGCAGCTGGTCGTAGACCGCGCGGTTGAGCACGTCCGGGACGAAATCCGGCGTCCAGCCCTGGATCTTGTGCGGAGTGAACTCCTTGCCGGCCAGCAGCGCGGCGCCGGCCGGTTCGGTGGCGATGATGCGGGTGTCCGGGCGCGCGACCTTCAGCACCTCGCCCACGCCGGTGAGGGTGCCGCCGGTGCCCCAGCCGCTGACGAAATAGTCCAGGCGCCGGCCGGCGAAATCACGCAGGATCTCCGCCGCGGTGGTCTGGCGGTGGTAGGCCGGATTGGCCGGGTTGGCGAACTGGCTGGCCAGGAACCAGCCGTGCTGGTCGGCCAATTCCCTGGCCTTGCGTACCATGCCGCTGCCGCGTTCGGCCGCGGGAGTCAGGATCACCTTGGCACCGTAGGCGCGCATCAGCTTGCGGCGTTCGATGGAGAAGGTTTCCACCATCGTCGCCACGAACTTGTAGCCGCGTGCGGCGGCGACCATGGCCAAGGCCACGCCGGTGTTGCCGGAGGTGGCTTCGACGATGGTGTCACCGGGCTTGAGCAGGCCTTTTTTCTCGGCATCGAGAATGATCGCCAGCGCCAGCCGGTCCTTGACCGAGCCGCCCGGATTGAACGATTCGACCTTCACATAGAGGTCCACGCCGGCCGGGGCAAGCCGGTTGAGCTTGACCACCGGGGTGCTGCCGATGGTGTCGAGAATAGTGTTGTAGATAGCCATTGAATGCTCCGGGGAAGGCGGTCAGGCGGCGTCGGCCAGTGTCGTTGGCGAGGTCTTTGCGGGAGGTGAGGAAAGGGTAGGGGGGACCTGCAGCGGCGCGTGACCGAACCAGTGCAGCTCGTCGGCCAGCGCGGCTACATCGCCCAGAATCAGCAGCGCCGGCGATTGCACCCGGTACAGGTGGGCGGCCTCGGGCAGGGTGTCCAGCTGGCCGCGGACTACCCGTTGGCTGGTGCGCGAGCCGTTTTCGACCAGGGCGAACGGCGTCGCCGCGCACAGGCCTGCTGCGAGCAGACCGCTGCGGATCTGGGCCAGCGTCGCCACCCCCATGTAGAACACCAGCGTCTGCCGCGGTAGCGCCAGCGCGTTCCAGTCCAGCGTGTCCAGCGAACCCTTGCAGTGCGCGGTGACCAGGCGCAGCTGCTGGGTATGGTCGCGATGGGTCAGTGGAATGCCGGCATAGGCCGCGCAGGCCAGCGCGGCGGTGATGCCCGGTACCACTTCGTAGGCGATGCCGTGTGCCCGCAGGAACTGCAGTTCTTCGCCCCCCCGGCCGAACACGAACGCATCGCCGCCCTTGAGCCGTACCACGCGTTTGCCGGCGCGGGCGTGTTCCAGCATCAGCGCGTGGATGTGGTCCTGGGCGGTGCTGTGGCCCTGCGCGGATTTGCCCACTTCAATGAAATCGGCGTCGCGTCGCGCCAGCTGCAATACCTCGGTGCTGACCAGCCGGTCGTGCAGGATCACATCGGCCTGGTTGAGCGCGCGCAGCGCGTTGAGCGTGAGCAGTCCCGGATCGCCGGAACCGGCGCCGACCAGCACCACCGAGCCGGGCGTCGCGGTCGGCTCGCCGGCCATGTCCTGCCGCAGCTGGCCTTCGGCGGCGACCCACTGCCGGCGCCGCAGCAGGTCCAGCAACGGGCCGTCGATCAGCCGGTCGAAGAAGCGGCGGCGCGCCCCCGGCTCCGGAAAGCGGGCGCAGATCTGCGCGCGCTGGTCGGTGACCAGCGCAGCCAGTTGGCCCCAGGCCTGGTCGAACAGCACTTCGATCCGGCGGCGCACGTGGCGGGCCACCATCGGCGCGCCGCCGCCGCTGGAAATGGCGATCTGCAGCGGACCGCGCTCGACCACCGCCGGCACGTGGAAGGCCGACAGCGCGGCATCGTCGACCACGTTGGCGAACAAGCGGCGCGCGTGCGCGGCGGCCGCCACGGCCTGGTTGGTCGCCGGATCATCGGTGGCGGCGATCACCAGCCAGACATCCTCGCCGAGCCAGTGGGGTGCGAACGGCCCCTGCAACCATTGGATGCGCAGGGAACGCGCCAGTTCCTGCAGGGCCTCGCTCAGTTGCAGTGCGCCGACCCGTGGCAGTGCGCCGGCGCGCAGCAGCGCCTGGACTTTGCGTTCGGCCACCGCTCCCCCGCCCACCACCAGGACGGCCCGACCCCGCAGGTCGGCAAACAGCGGAAACAGGGAGGTGTCCAAGGTCGGTGGCACGGGGCTGCGGAAGGGATGAATGACCGTACCGGCGGCCCGGAATCCCCGGAAATGACTTGCGCCACCTCGCACATGACTTTCAGTTATAAGCTGAAGGGGAAATTTGACCTACAGTCCTCCGTCCCCCTCGACCGGTGTTCCGTCTCCCGCGATGACCCTCACCCAACTGCGCTATCTGGTCGCCATTGCCGATGCCGAGATGAACATCACGCTGGCGGCGACGCGGGTGCATGCCACCCAGCCGGGGCTGTCCAAACAGCTCAAGCAGCTGGAGGACGAACTGGGCTTTCTGCTGTTCGTACGCAAGGGGCGCAGCCTGGAGTCGGTGACGCCGGCCGGTGAGGAGGTGATCAGCCGTGCTCGCGCGGTGCTGGCCGAGGCCAACAACATCCGCACCTATGCGGCCAACCAGCGCCGTGAAAGCCACGGCCAGCTGATCCTCACCACCACCCACACCCAGGCCCGGTTCGTGCTGCCGCCAGCGGTGGCGCGGATCAAGCTGGCCTATCCGCAGGTCAGCGTGCATCTGCAGCAGGCCGCCGAAAGCGACGCGCTGGACCTGCTCAGCCAGGGCGATGCCGACATCGCCATCATCAGTACGGCCGGCGGCGAACCGAGCACCGGCATCGCGGTGCCGCTGTTCCGCTGGCGGCGGCTGGTGCTGGTACCCAGGGGCCATCCGCTGGACCGCCCGGGCAAGGCGCCGGACATGGCCGCGTTGGCGGCCCATCCGCTGATCAGCTACGAATCCTCGACGCGGCCGAGCTCGTCATTGCAACGGGCCTTCGCCGCGCAGAAGCTGGAGCCGGATCTGGCGCTGACCGCGCTGGATGCGGACCTGATCAAGACCTATGTGCGTACCGGTCTGGGTGTGGGCCTGCTGGCGGAGATGGCCGTCAGTGCCGGTGACAGCGATCTGCGCGCATGGCCGGCACCGGCGGCCATTCCCGAGTGCATCGCCTGGGCGGTGCTGCCGCGCGACCGGGTGCTGCGCGACTACGCGCTGGAACTGGTGCACGTGCTGGCCCCGCAGATCGACAAGCGCGATCTGCGCCGCGTGCTCGACGGCAACCAGGCGGCCGACTGGCCGCGGCCGCCGAGCTGGGAAGAACTGACCCAGACCATCACCAGCTGAGGCGGTGCGGGCAACCGACCGCGCTGGCGTCGCCGTCTGGCCGGTGGTGTGTTCGAGCTGGCGCATCTGCCCACGGTGAGGCTTTGCTACGCTGCAGGCCGTTTCTACGAGCTCGGGGATGTGCATGGAATTTGCCGCGGTGGCCTATCGCAGTACCGCCGTGTCCGGGCTCGGCAGCGACGAGCTGGATCATCTGCTGGTGGGCGCGCGTGCGCACAACCGGATGGAGGGCGTCACCGGCGTGCTGCTGTATGACGGGCGCCATTTCTTCCAGTATTTCGAGGGGGAGGCAGCGGGGGTGGCGCGGATCTACGGGCGTATCCGCGCCTCGCGGCTGCATGTGGACCTGCAGGAGCTGCAGCACGGCCCGGTGTCGCAGCTGTATTTCCGGCACTGGTACATGGGCTGCCGCCAGACCGGCAACAGCGTACTGCAGCAGCTCAGCAGCCAGCAGTGGCGCCGCGAAGCGACCGCGTTGGACGGCGGCGGCGCGGATGACCCGCCGGGACTTCAGCAGCTGCGCGATTTCTGGGCACGCCAGGAGGGCGTGGCGCGCTGAGCCGGTTCAGATCTCCTCGTGCAGCCCGCATTCGCGCTTGAGGCCGAAGAAGCGGGTGTCCTCCTCGCGCATGCCGGGCTCCCATCGCCGGGTGGTGTGGAAATCGCCGATGGAGACATAGCCCTGTTCCCACAGCGGGTGGTAGGGCAGCTGGTGTTCCTGCAGGTACTGCCACACGTCGCGGTCGTTCCAGTCGGCGATCGGATTGATCTTGTAGCGCTCGCCGCGCCGCTGCAGCACCGGCGTGGTGGCGCGGCTGGCCGACTGCCCACGGCGCAGGCCGGTGAACCAGGTGCCGGCCTGCAACTCGTCCAGCGCGCGCTTCATCGGCTCGACCTTGCGCAGGTTGTTGTAATGCTCGATACCGACCACGCCCTGTTCCCACAGCCGGCCGTGACGGGCCTCCATCCAGGCGCGGCTGACCAGCGGCCGGTAGACCTTGAGGTTGAGCTTCAGGCGCTCGGTCAGTGCGTCGGCGAAGCGGTAGGTTTCCGGGAACAGATAGCCGGTATCGACCAGGATCACCGGGATGTCCGGTTGCTGGCTGCTGAGCAGGTGCAAGGTCACCGCCGACTGCGCGCCGAAGCTGGAGGACAGCACGTGCGTCCCCGGGGCATGTCGCAGGGCCCAGCGCACGCGATCGGCTGCGCCCATCGCTTCGAGCTGCGCATTCAACGGACCCAGGTCGTCCGGCAGGCCGGCAGCGAACGAAGGGGAGGGGGCGGCGGACAGGGCACTCATGCGTGCAGTTCCACGGGAATCTGGCGGTGGGTGGGGTAGGTGGGCAGTTCGACGATGCCGGCGCGGTGCAGGAAGTCGCCGAAGCCTTCACCGCCGGTGCGCTCGCCGGCATAGCGGGCCAGCAGCGGTTCCAGCGCGGCGAGGATCTCCGGCTCGGTGATGTTTTCGCGGTACAGCGTGTTCACGCGCTGGCCACGGTGATCGGCGCCGAGCATCAGGTTGTAGCGGCCCGGGGCCTTGCCGACCAGCGCGATCTCGCCCAGATAGGGGCGCGAGCAGCCGTTCGGGCAGCCTGAAATGCGCAGAAGGATCGGCGCATCGACCAGCCCGTGCCGCTCCAGCAGCGGCTGCAGCCTGGCGCTGAAGTCGGGCAGGTAGCGTTCGGCTTCTGCCATCGCCAGGCCGCAGGTTGGCAGTGCGACGCAGGCCATGGCCGCGCGCGCCAGTGCGGTCGGCGCGCGGTTGCCAATGTCGAGCCCGGCGGCTTCCACCAGCGCATCGATGCGGTCGCGCTGGTCGGCCGGCACGCCGGCGATCACCAGGTTCTGGTTGCCGGTCATGCGGAACTCGCCCTGGTGGATGCGGGCGATCTCGCGCAGTGCGGTCAGGTGCGGCGCGCCGGGACGGTCGGCGATCCGGCCCGAGGACAGCGACAGGGTCAGGTGCCAGCGGCCGTCGCCGCCCTCGACCCAGCCGTAGCGGTCGCCGTTGTGGACGAACGGCTGCGAGCGGCCGGGCTGGAAGGTGATGCCGGCACGGCGCTGGATCTCTACGGTCACCGTGTCCAGGCCGTGGTCGTCGATGGTGTACTTGAAGCGGGCCCGCTTGCGCAGTTCGCGGTTGCCCAGGTCGCGCTGGGTGGTGACCACGGCGGTGGCCACATCCAGCAGGGCGTCACGCGGGATGAAGCCGACGTTGTTGGCAAGGCGCGGATAGGTTTCGGCATCGCCGTGGGTGGCGCCCATGCCGCCGCCCAGGGTCACGTCATAGCCGAGCAGTTCATCGTCAGCGTCCAGCACGCCGATGAAGCCCAGGTCGTTGGCGAACACGTCCACATCGTTGAGCGGCGGCAGCGCGAAGCCGATCTTGAACTTGCGCGGCAGGTAGCGCTCGCCGTAGATCGGCTCGTCCTCGCTGCCGCTGCCGGCCACCCGCTCCTCGTCCAGCCAGATCTCATAGTAGGCGCGGGTGTTGGGGAGCAGGTGCTCGGAGGTGCGCGCGGCATCGGCATACAGCGTGGCGTGCGCGCGCGACAGCAGCGGGTTGGCCGCGACCAGCACGTTGCGGTTGACGTCGCCGCAGGCGGCCAAGGTGTCGATCAGCGCGGCGTTGATCGCCTGCATGGTCGCCTTCAGCTCGCGCTTGATCACGCCATGGAACTGGAAGGCCTGGCGGGTGGTGATGCGCAGCGAGTGGTTGCCGAAACAAGTGGCCACGGCATCGAGCTTGAGCCACTGCTCGGGGCTGACCACGCCACCGGGTGTGCGGGTGCGGATCATGAACTGGTAGGCCGGTTCGAGTTTTTGCCGGCGGCGCTCGTCGCGCACATCGCGGTCATCCTGCTGGTAGCTGCCGTGGTACTTGATCAGGGTCTGGTCGTCCTCGCGCAGCGCGCCGGTGACCGGATCGGCCAGGCTCTCGAGCAGGGAGCCGCGCAGCCGGTTGCTTTCGGCCTTGATGGATTCGACGGAGTGGTTGCTCATGTTCTGTTCGCTATGCCGGAAAGGGAGGGGCAGGCACGCCGTTCAGGCGCCAGGCATATCACCGCGACCGCGGCGACCGCACTCGGCCGTCAATACACATCCCGGCCATAGCGCCCCTCCGTGTGCAGTTGCGTGAGGTACTCGCGTGCGCCGTCCTCATCCAGTCCACCGTGTTCACGCACCACGTCCAGCAGCGCGGCATGCACGTCCTTGCCCATGCCGATCGCGCCGCACACATACAGGTGTGCGCCGTTCTGCAGCCAGTCGTACAGGTCGCGGCCACGCGTGCGCAGGCGCTGCTGCACGTAGATCTTGTCGGCCTGGTCGCGGGAGAAGGCCAGGTCGAGGCGATGCAGTTCCTTGCGGCGCAGGGCGTCCTGCCATTCGGTCTGGTAGAGGAAATCGGTATTGAAATGGCGCGCGCCGAAGAACAGCCAGTTGCGCCCCGCAGCGCCGGTTTCGGCGCGCTCCTGCACAAAGCCGCGGAACGGCGCCACGCCGGTACCCGGGCCGATCATGATGATGTCGCGGCTGGCATCAGCCGGCACCCGGAAGCGTTCGTTGGCCTCGATGTAGACCGGTAGCGGGGCGCCTTCTGCCAGCGCGGCGAGGAAGCTGCTGGCCGCGCCCTGGTGGGCGCTGCCGTGCGCGTCATAGCGCAGCTCGTCGACGGTGAGGTGGACTTCCTCGCCCACGCGCTTGCGGCTGGAGGCGATGGAGTACAGGCGTGGGGCGGCGGGGCGTACCGTGGCCAGCAGGGCCTCGGCACTCCACTCGGCTGGCCAGCGCCTCAGTACATCGATGAGCTGGTGGTCTTCGAACACCGCAGCCAGTTCGTTCTTCTGTGCCGGGTCCAGCAGGCGCGCCAGTTCCGGGTGCGCGCTGCGCTCGGCCACAGCGGCCAGCAGCGGGCGCGAGATGCGGGTCAGTTCGCGGTGCTCGGCCAGCCATTGCGACAGCGGGCGGCGGTGGCCGTCATGGGCGACGGCAGTGGCACCGTCCAGGCCGGTGGCATCCAGCACCGCCTCCACCAGCGCGGGCGGATTGCGGTGCACGATGCCCAGCGCGTCGCCCGGCTCGTAGTGCAGTCCGCTGCCCTCCAGCGACAGTTCCAGGTGATGCACGCGCTTGTCGGCGGCGCCATGGTGCGCGTAGGCCGGGCCCTTGAAGTCGCGGCCGCTGATGAGCTGGCGAGACAGCAGCTCGGCGTTGAACGGGTGCTGGGCGCTGTACACGCTGGCATGGCGCAGCGGGGTGACGTTGCTTGGTGCCGGGCTGGCTGCCTCGCTGATGTGGGTGCGTGCATCACGCAGCGCCTGGACCCGCCATGGCGCAGCCACGGTATCGATATCCAGATCGGCTTCGCCGGCCGGCTGCAGGCGGGTGGCCCCCAGCTCGGCCAGGCGCGTGTCGAGCGTGCGGGCGATGCCACAGAATTGGGCATAGCTGGAGTCGCCCAGACCGAGCACGGCGTACTTCAGTTCCGGCAGCCTGGGCGCGCGCTTGCCGGTGATGAACTCGACCAGGCCGATCGCGTCATCCGGCGGGTCGCCCTCGCCCTGGGTGCTGATCACGATGTACAGCAGGCGTTCGTTGGCCAGCTCGCGGGTCGGGTAGGCGTCGGCGCGGACCAGCTGTACCGGCAGGCCGGCGGCCTCGACCTCGGCCACCAGTTGCTCGGCGGCGCGGCGGGCATTGCCGGTCTGGCTGCCGTAGATCACCGTCAGCCGCGACTGGGCCGGCTGCGGAACCGGTTGGCCGCCGGGGATGACCGCCAGCGACGGCGGTGGATGCCCCTGGGCCAAGCCCGCGGCGAAGCCGGACAACCACCATAGGCTGTTGCCGTCCAGGCCTTCCACCAGACGTGTCAGCAGGACCCTGCGGTCTTCAGGCAAGGGGCTGGGGGGCACGACGGCAGCGGCGGAGGTCATGGGGCTGTCCGGTCCGGGTAGGGACGCTGATGCTAGGCAGCGGCCCGCGCCAGCGGAAAGGACCGGCGGTTATCGGCTCATGCAGTGCGTTTATTTCACGTGTGGCAGGCCCATGACTCAAATTTGCGCTTCTTCAGCTAGCTGAGTGGTGCATGCTGCTAGCCTATCGTCCTGCCATTTTTTGGGCTGCTGCGTCTCGATGAATTTCAACAACGACCTTTCCAACCTGGATCGCCTAGAGGCCGAGAGCATCCACATCCTGCGGGAAGTCGCTGCGGCCTTCGACAACCCGGTGCTGCTGTACTCGGTGGGCAAGGACAGCTCGGTGCTGCTGCATCTGTTGCTGAAGGCGTTCGCGCCCGGGGTGCCGCCGATCCCGCTGCTGCACGTGGATACGCGCTGGAAGTTCCGCGAGATGATCGCCTTCCGCGACCGCCGTGTGGCCGAGACCGGCACCGAGCTGCGGGTGCATATCAATCCCGATGGCATCGCCCAGGACATTGGCCCGGTCAGTCATGGCGCCGGCGTGCATACCGATGTGATGAAGACCCAGGGCCTGAAGCAGGCGCTGGACAAGTGGAAGTTCGATGCCGCCATCGGTGGCGCGCGTCGCGACGAGGAGAAGTCGCGGGCCAAGGAGCGCGTGTTCTCCTTCCGCAATGACCGCCATCGCTGGGACCCGAAGAACCAGCGCCCGGAGCTGTGGAACCTGTACAACGCCCGCATCCATCCCGGCGAGAGCGTGCGGGTGTTCCCACTGTCGAACTGGACCGAGCTGGACATCTGGCTCTACATCTACCGCGAGAAGATTCCGGTGGTGCCGCTGTACCTGGCGGCCGAGCGGCCGGTGGTCGAGCGCGACGGCAGCCTGATCATGGTCGATGACGAGCGTCTGCCGCTGCGGCCCGGCGAAGTGCCGCAGCTGCGCAAGGTGCGCTTCCGCACGCTGGGCTGCTATCCGCTGACCGGCGCGATCGAGTCCGAAGCCGACACGCTGGAGGCGATCATCGCCGAGATGCTGGTGTCCACCACCTCCGAGCGCCAGGGCCGGCTGATCGACCACGACCAGTCCGCCTCGATGGAGAAGAAGAAGCTGGAGGGCTATTTCTGATGAACGCCGCAACCCCGTCTTCACAGATCGCCTCCTATCTGCAGCAGCACGAATCCAAGCCGCTGCTGCGGTTCATCACCTGCGGCAGCGTGGACGATGGCAAGAGCACGCTGATCGGTCGCCTGCTGTACGAGAGCAAGCGCCTGTTCGACGACCAGCTGGCCGCGCTGGAGGCCGACAGCCGCCGCCATGGCACCCAGGGCGAGCGCATCGATTACGCGTTGCTGCTGGACGGGCTGGCCGCCGAGCGCGAGCAGGGCATCACCATCGATGTGGCCTACCGCTATTTCGATACCGACCGCCGCAAGTACATCGTCGCCGACTGCCCCGGGCACGAGCAGTACACCCGCAACATGGCCACCGGCGCCTCGACCGCCGACGTGGCGGTGGTGCTAGTGGATGCGCGCAAGGGGCTGCTGCCGCAGACCCGTCGCCACAGCTACATCATCTCGCTGCTGGGCATCGGCCAGGTGGTGCTGGCGGTGAACAAGATGGACCTGGTCGGCTACGACCAGAGCGTGTTCGAGCAGATCGTCGCCGATTACCGCGCGCTGGCCGCGCAGCTGGGCATCGCCAATGTGCAGGCCATTCCGCTGTCGGCGCTGGAAGGGCAGAACCTGTCCAGCCATTCCAGCCTGATGCTGTGGTACGAAGGTCCGAGCCTGCTGGAACATCTGGATACGGTGCAGATCAGCGGGCACGACGTGACCAGCGGGCTGCGCCTGCCGGTGCAGTGGGTCAACCGCCCCAACCAGGATTTCCGTGGCTTTGCCGGCACCATCGCCGCCGGCCAGGTGCGCGCCGGCGACGAAGTGGTGGTGCTGCCCTCGGCGCGCCGCTCCACCGTCAGGCAGGTGCTGGGCGTCAATGGCGAAGTGGCCGTGGCCACGGCCGGGCAGGCGGTGACGTTGACGCTGAGTGATGAAATCGATGTCAGCCGTGGCGATGTGATCGCCGCCGCCGGTGATCCGCCGGAGGTGGCCGACCAGTTCGCCGCGCATGTGCTGTGGATGGACGATACCGCGCTGCTGCCCGGGCGTCCGTACTGGCTGCAGATCGGCAGCCGCACCGTGGCCGCCAGCATCAGCGAGATCAAACACCGCATCGATGTGAACACGCAGGAGAAAATGGCCGCCAAGC
This sequence comes from Stenotrophomonas pictorum JCM 9942, assembly GCF_001431585.1. Taxonomy (NCBI): domain Bacteria; kingdom Pseudomonadati; phylum Pseudomonadota; class Gammaproteobacteria; order Lysobacterales; family Lysobacteraceae; genus Stenotrophomonas; species Stenotrophomonas pictorum. The sequence continues at coordinate 219,915 of NZ_LLXS01000005.1, forward strand.
GGCTGGAACTCAACGAGGTCGGCTACTGCAACCTGTCATTGGACGAGTCGGTGGCGTTCGCCCCGTATGCCCACAATCGCGCGCTGGGCGGTTTCATCCTGATCGACCGCCAGACCAATGCCACCGTCGCCGCCGGCACGCTGGATTTCGCGCTGCGCCGCGCCGGCAACGTGCACTGGCAGCATCTGGATGTGGACCCGGCCGCGCGCGCGCGGATCAAGGGCCAGCAGCCGAAGGTGCTGTGGTTCACCGGGCTGTCCGGCGCCGGCAAGTCGACGATTGCCAATCAGGTGGAAAAACGCCTGCATGCGCGCGGCTGCCACACCTTCCTGCTCGATGGCGACAACGTGCGCCATGGCCTGAACCGCGATCTGGGCTTCACCGACGAGGACCGGGTGGAGAACATCCGCCGGGTGGCCGAAGTGGCGCGGCTGATGGCCGATGCCGGGCTGATCGTGCTGGTGAGCTTCATCTCTCCGTTCCGCGCCGAGCGGCAGATGGCCCGCGAGCGCTTTGCCGACGGTGAATTCATCGAGGTGTTTGTCGATGTGCCGCTGGCGGTGGCCGAGGCCCGTGACGTCAAGGGCCTGTACCGCAAGGCCCGCGCCGGACAGATTCCCAACTTCACCGGGATCGATTCACCGTACGAGGCGCCGGAGAACCCCGAGCTGCACCTGTATGCCGATGGCGAGGCGCTGGAGGCGATGGTCGACCAGGTGGTGCGGCTGGCGCTGCGCTGAGCCGCCAGCGTCAGGCCGGCCCGAAGCGGGCCGGATCCGGGCGCCCCCCTCTAACGGCACATCCGGCCGTCACTTCGGCCAGCTAGACTGACCGATCGTGTAGCTGACGGATTTACCTATGTTGGGGCGTTTTGTCGCCACCGTTGCCGGTGGCACTGTCTTGGCGCTGGCCTTGGCCGGTTGCAATCGTGAAGGCGCCCAGGCGCCACGCCAGACCGCTGGTGCTGTGCCGGTGACCACCCAGATCGTGCAGCTGTCGGCCTGGAATGACACCTTGCAGGCGCTGGGCACCACCAAGGCGCGCGAGTCGGTGGTGATCACCGCCAAGGTCAGCGAAATCGTCGACACGGTGCATTTTGAAAGCGGCCAGCAGGTCGCGGCCGGCGCGCCGCTGGTCACCTTGCGCGGCGACGCCCAGCAGGCCGCGCTGGCCTCGGCCCAGGCGACCTTCGCCGAGGCCGACCGGCTGTACCAGCGCCAGCGCGAGCTGGCTGCGCAGCAGCTGGTGTCCCATTCCACCTTGGACACGCAAAAAGCCATCCGCGATGCCGCCGAGGCCCGCGTGCGGCAGATGCGCGCCGATATCGGTGACCGCCAGGTCCGCGCGCCGTTCGCCGGCGTGCTGGGTATCCGCCAGATCAGCCCCGGCGCGCTGCTGACGCCGAGCACACCGATCGCCACGCTGGATGACCTGTCGCGCATGCATGTCGATTTCCCGCTGCCGGAGGCCGAGCTGGCGACGCTGCAGCCTGGCGACAAGGTCGTCGGCAGCAGCATCGCCTGGCCCGGGCGTACCTTCGAGGGACGGGTGAGCACCATCGATGCGCGGGTCGATCCGGGCAGCCGCGCGGTGACCGTGCGCGCCGATTTCGCCAATGCCGATCACGCGCTGCGTCCGGGCATGCTGCTGGATGTGCGCCTGTTCCGCCCCGAGCGGCAGGCGCTGGTGATCCCGGAGATCGCCGTGGTCCAGGTCGGTCGTGACTCCTTCATCTACCGGGTCAAGGACGATGCCAGCGTCGAGCGGGTCGACGTCAAGACCGGCACCCGCCGCGCCGGCGTGGTGGAAGTCATCGACGGCCTGAGCGCCGGTGAGCGCATCGTCATCGACGGCACCGGCAAGCTGCGTCCGGGCATCAAGATCGAAGATGCCAAGCCGGCCGCCGCCGCGCCGGCGCCCGCCACGCAGGCGGCTGCCGGATGAAGCTGTCCGACCTTTCGATCAAGCGGCCGGTGCTGGCCGTGGTGATGAGCCTGCTGCTGGTGGTGCTGGGCTTGATGTCGTTCAGCCGGCTGACCCTGCGCGAGTTGCCGGCGATCGATCCGCCGATCGTGTCGGTGTCGGTGGACTACACCGGCGCCTCGGCCGCGGTGATCGAAAGCCGCGTCACCCAGGTGCTGGAAGACGCGCTGGCCGGCATCGAGGGCATCGACACGATCAACGCGCGCAGCACCAATGGCCGCGCCTCGGTCAGCATCGAGTTCAATGCCAACCGCGACATCGAGGCCGCCGCCAACGATGTGCGTGACGCGGTCAGCCGCGTCGCCGACCGCATGCCCGAAGAAGCGCGGCCGCCGGAGATCGCCAAGGTCGAGAGCGACGCCGACCCGATCATCTGGTTCAACATGAGCTCCAGCTCGATGGACACGCTGGAGCTGAGCGACTACGCCGAGCGCTACGTGGTGGACCGTTTCTCCAGCATCGACGGGGTAGCGCAGATCCGCATCGGCGGCCGGCAGCGCTACGCGATGCGGGTGTGGCTGGACCGCGACCAGCTGGCCGCGCGCGGCCTGACCGTGGGCGAGGTGGAAGCCGCGCTGCGCAGCGAGAACGTGGAGCTGCCGGCCGGGCGCATCGAATCGGCCGACCGCGACTTCACCCTGCGCGTGGAGCGCAGCTACGTGGCCCCGGCCGACTTCGCCAGCATCCCGCTGGGCAAGGGCGCCGACGGCTATGTGGTGCGGCTGGGCGATGTGGCCAAGGTCGAGCTGGATTCGTCCGAGCGTCGCGCCTACTACCGCAGCAACGGCGAGCCGGGCATCGGCCTGGGCATCGTCAAGACTTCCACCGCCAACGCGCTGGACGTGGCGCGGCTGACCCGCGCCGAGGCCGAGCGGATCGCGCCGAGCCTGCCTAAGGGCACGCAGATTTTCGTCGCCTTCGACAACACCACCTTCATCGAGGCCGCCGTCGAGCGCGTCTACGCCACGCTGGTAGAGGCGATGCTGCTGGTACTGGTGGTGATCTGGCTGTTCCTGGGTAGCCTGCGCGCGGCGCTGATCCCGGCGGTGACCGTGCCGGTGTGTCTGGTGGCTGCGTTCATCGCGCTGTTCGCGTTCGGCTTCTCGATCAACCTGTTCACACTGCTGGCGCTGGTGCTGTGTATCGGCCTGGTGGTCGATGACGCCATCGTCGTGGTGGAGAACGTGCAGCGCCGCATCGACCTGGGCGAGCCGCCGCTGGTGGCCGCCCGTCGCGGTACCACCCAAGTGGCGTTCGCGGTGATCGCCACCACCGCGGTGCTGGTGGCGGTGTTCCTGCCGGTGGGCTTCCTGGAAGGCAATACCGGCCGCCTGTTCCGCGAGCTGGCCGTGGCGCTGGCCGCGGCGGTGGCCTTGTCGGCGTTCGTGGCGCTGACGCTGACGCCGATGATGGCCTCCAAGCTGCTCCGGCCGCATAGCGAGCGCAAGGTCGGGCGTCTGCACGGCTTCATCAACCGCCAGCTGGAACGTGTCTCGGCCGCCTACGGCCGGGTGCTGGACCGGCATGTGCAGCGGACCTGGATCTTCGGCGTAGTGATGCTGGCCGCGCTGGGCGCCAGCTGGGGCCTGTTCAAGCTGCTGCCCTCGGAGCTGGCCCCGGCCGAGGACCGCGGCTCGTTCCAGATTGTGATCGACGGCCCGGAAGGCGCCGGTTTCGACTACACCGTCGGCCAGGTGCAGCAGGTCGAGCAGATCGTTGCGCAGTTCGTCGGCCCGCAGGAACCGATCGTCCGCGCCAACCCGCGCGTGCCCGGCGGTTGGGGCAACAGCGAGGAAATGCACACCGGCCGCATCAGTGTGTTCCTGCAGCCGTGGCGTGATCGCACCGAAGCCACCAGCGACGTGGCCAACGACCTGCAGAAAGAATTGAACGGCCTGAGCGGGGTGCGCGTGCGCACCATGGTCGGTGGCGGGCTGGTGCGCAGCATGGGCCAGCCGTTCCAGATCGTGCTCGGTGGCCCGGAGTACGCCGAGATCGCGCAGTGGCGCGACCGTCTGCTCGCCCGCATGGCCGACTACCCCGGTCTGGTCGGCGCCGATTCGGACTACAAGGAAACCCGGCCGCAGATGCGGGTCAACATCGACCGCCAGCGTGCGGCCGACCTGGGCATCTCGGTGACCGACATCGGCCGTGCGCTGGAAACGATGATGGGCTCGCGCCGCGTCACCACCTTCGTCGACAACGGCGAGGAGTACGACGTGCTGGTGCAGGCCGGGCGTGAAGGCCGCGCCTCGCCGGCCGATCTGGCCGCCATCCAGGTGCGCGCGCGCTCCGGTGAACTGGTGCCGCTGTCCAACCTGGTCACGCTCAGCGAGGTGGCCGAGGCCGGCAGCCTGAACCGCTTCAACCGGCTGCGCTCGATCACCATCAGCGCCAACCTCGCTCCCGGCCACACCCTGGGCGAGGCCATCGCCTGGGTACAGGAGGCCGCCCGTGAGGAGCTGCCCGACTACGCGCAGATCGACTGGAAAGGCGAGTCGCGCGAGTACCAGAGCACCGGCAGCGCGGTGCTGCTGACCTTCGGCATGGCCCTGCTGGTGGTGTACCTGGTGCTGGCCGCGCAGTTCGAGAGCTTCATCCACCCGCTGGTGATCATGCTCACCGTGCCGCTGGGCGTGCTCGGCGCGCTGCTCGGGCTGTACATCAGCGGCGGCACGCTCAACCTGTTCAGCCAGATCGGCATCGTCATGCTGGTCGGGCTGGCGGCCAAGAACGGCATCCTGATCGTGGAATTCGCCAACCAGCTGCGTGATGAGGGCCGCAGCGTGCACCAGGCCATCGTCGAATCGGCGATGGTGCGCCTGCGCCCGATCCTGATGACTTCCATCGCCACCGTGGTCGGCGCGATTCCGCTGGTCGTGGCCGGCGGTCCCGGTTCGGCCAGCCGCGCCACCATCGGCGTGGTGGTGATCTTCGGTGTCACCGTGTCCACCTTCCTGTCGCTCTTCGTGGTGCCGGCGTTCTACGCGCTGCTGGCGCCGTACACGCAGTCGCCGGAGACGGTGGCCAATGAACTGGCCAGGCAGGAGCAGGAAACGCCCTCGGTCGGTGGCCATGCCTGAGCCGCTGCTCGACGGTCGCGTGCGGTTGCGGCGCTGGCGCAGCAGCGATCTGGAATCGCTGCTGCGCCATGCCAACGACGCGGCCGTCGCGCGCGGGCTGAGCACGCGCTTTCCGCATCCGTACACGCGGGCCGATGGCCAGGCGTTTCTGGGCGGGCAGGTGCTGGACCTGGACGGACCCGTGTTCGCGCTGGTGATCGACGGCCAGGCCTGCGGCGGGATCGGGGTCACCCGGGGCCAGGGCGAGCGCCGGCATTCGGCGTCGCTGGGCTACTGGCTGGGGCGGCGCTACTGGGGGCAGGGGGTCATGAGCGCGGTGGTGGCCGCCTACGCACCGTGGGTGATGGCCGAGCTGGCGCTGTCGCGGCTGGCCGCGCAGGTGATGGCCGGCAATCCGGCCTCGGCGCGGGTGTTGTTGAAGAACGGATTCGACGAGGAAGGCGTGGAGCGCCAGTCAGTGCTGAAGGACGGGCAGCTGCATGACATGCGCTGCTTCGCCCGTCTACGGATGTTGCCGTAATACAGGGGGCGGCCCTGCACAGGGCTGCACAATCGTGGAAAAATCGGCCGGTCCCGTAGACCGGGGCCGGCCACTTTAAGCTTTCCGGGGAACTACGTGGAATCTATCGTCGAATTCGTCAACGGCATCATCTGGAGCAATGCGCTCATTTTCATGTGTCTGGGCGCGGGACTGTGGTTCACGCTGCGCACGCGCGTCATGCAGATCCGCGGGTTTGCCGAGATGTGCCGGCTGACGGTGCGCGGGCAGAAGTCCGAGGCCGGTGTGTCCTCCTTCCAGGCGCTGGCCATGTCGATGGCCGGGCGCATGGGCGTGGGCAACATCGCCGGCGTGGCTACCGCCATCGCCTACGGCGGCCCCGGCGCGATCTTCTGGATGTGGGTGATGGGCTTCCTCGGCGCCTCCACCTCCTATGTGGAATCCACCCTGGCGCAGATCTACAAGGTCAAGGACGCCGAGGGCCGCTACCGCGGTGGTCCGGCCTACTACATCGAAAAGGCGATGGGGCTGAAGTGGTATGCGGCAACCTTCGCGGTGGCCACGGTCATCGCCGCCGGCTTCCTGCTGCCGGGCGTGCAGGCCAACGCGATCGCCGACAGTGCGGTCAATGCGCTGTGCACCGGCGGTGACGCCTGCGCGGTGGTCGGCGGCGCGGCCAGCCTGAAGCTGTGGATCGGTCTGCTGGTGGCCACGCTGCTGGGCGTGATCATCTTCGGTGGGGTCAAGCGCATCGCCAGCTTCGCCGAGGTGATCGTGCCGTTCATGGCGCTGGGCTTCATCCTGATGGCCATCGTGGTGATGATGCTCAATGCCAGCAAGGTGCCGACGATGTTCGCCGACATCTTCTCCAGCGCCTTCGGCGCGCATGCGGCCTTCGGCGGCATCATCGGCCAGGCCATCGCCTGGGGCGTCAAGCGCGGCATCTACGCCAACGAGGCCGGCCAGGGCACCGGCCCGCACGCCGCCGCCGCCGCCGAGGTCTCGCACCCGGCCAAGCAGGGCTATGTGCAGGCCTTTGCGATCTACTTCGACACCATGCTGGTGTGCACCTCCACCGCGTTCCTGGTGCTGTCCACCGGTATGTACAACGTGTTCCGCGAAGTCACCGAGGGCGGCGTGAGCAAGCTGGAGGCCATCATCAGCGGCGTGCCCGGCGTGCAGCCTTCCGAAGGGGCGCTGTTCACCCAGGCCGCGGTGGAATCGGTCATGCCCGGCTGGGGCGCCGGCTTCGTGGCGATCGCGCTGTTCTTCTTCGCTTTCACCACGATCATGGCCTATTACTACATGGCCGAAACCAACCTCACCTACTTGGCCGGCAGCAACCGCACCCATCCGGCCGCGACGCTGGTGCTGCGCCTGGGCATCATGGGCATGGTCGTGTTCGGTGCCTTCCACAATGCCAAAATGGCGTGGGCGCTGGGTGATATCGGCGTCGGTCTGATGGCCTGGCTGAACGTCATCGCCATCTTCATCCTGCAGAAGCCGGCAATGCTGGCGCTGCGCGATTACGAACGGCAGAAGAAACTGGGGCTGGACCCGGTCTTCGATCCGGATGCGCTGGGCATCAAGAACGCCGATTTCTGGCGCGTCAAAAAATAAGAGAGACATGCAGTGAGCAACCCCTGGAACAACCGCCGTCCTTCCGTCCGCCCGCCGCGGGCGATCCCGCCGGCGCCATCGCGTGAGGGCGGCGCCGGCGGCCCGCCGATCCGCGGCAACGACGAGCTGCGCCTGTACGGCGTCAATGCCGTGCAGACCATGTTCGCGCGCCGCCCGGAGGCCATGCGCAAGCTGTACCTGGCCGAGGCGATGATCCCGCGGCTTCAGCCGATGCTGAAGTGGTGCGTGGCCAACCGCGTCGGCTACCGCGTGGTGGGCGAGGGCGATCTGAACAAGCTGGCGGCGACCACCCACCACGAAGGCGTGGTGGCCGACGTGCTGCGTACCGAGCCGCTGCCGCTGGCGACCTGGCTGGGGGGACTGCAGGACGGCCCGGTGCTGGCGCTGTGGCTCGATGGCGTGGGCAATCCGCACAACTTCGGCGCGATCCTGCGCTCGGCCGCGCATTTCGGGGTCAACGCGATCCTGCTGCCGTCTGAATCGACGCTGGCCCTGTCTGGCGCCGCGGCGCGGGTGGCCGAGGGCGGCGCCGAGTTCGTCTCGCTGGTTCGCCTGCCGGCACTGCCGCAGGCTATGGCGCAGCTGCGCGATGCCGGCTTCAGCTTGGCCGCGACGCTGGTCGAGGACGGCGACGATGTGTTCAACACGGCGCTGCCGGCGCGCATGGTCTATGTGATGGGTGCCGAAGGGCAGGGCATGGACCGCGAATTCGCGCAGGGCTGCGACCTGCGCCTGTCGATCCCGGGCACCGGTGCGGTGGAAAGCCTGAACGTGGCTTCGGCCACGGCGGTGTTCCTGGCCAGCTGGCGCCGGCACCACGGCGTGGCCTGAGCCACCGCGGGGGCGGGATGACAAAGGCGCCGCAGGGCGCCTTTGTTTTGTCCGCTGGCCGGAATTGGCGCCGCCCGCTGGCCGTTCCCGGCTCGTGCGCGACCGTTTTGCGGCCGTGCACGAGCGATTTCTGGTCGGTCACGACCATTTTCGGCCATGCGCGAGTGATTTTCGGTCGTTCACGACCATTTTTCGGTCGCACGCGAGCGAAAAATCGCCGAAGCCGAGCGATTTTTGCTCGATTGTCCTGAAAA